>NZ_HF988934.1:32475-33668 GCF_000435035.1 Porphyromonas sp. CAG:1061
AAAAGCCCCGTTTTGTATAACAAGATAGGCGACAATGTGAAAAAACAACAAAATAAGGGGGTTATTATTTGGTAGTGTGCATAATGTTTTATAATTTAGCACACGAATTCATTACCATAAGAAAAAGAAATAACAAGCCTACCGTGAAAGAGATTGTTGATAATAACAAGGAACAAGCCACCAGTGGTGATAGCTTAGTCCCCCTCAAGAAGGGCTTCTTCCCCAAACTGATACAGCTATGGAAAGAAGGGCTAAGGAGTATGACGTGGGGTAAGCCTCTCTGGATACTCAATATCATTAAGTTGCTGATCCTCTTTGGCGTACTCAGGCTATTTTTCTTCCCCAACTTCCTCAAGGAGCAGTCCAAGACTAAGGAGGGCCGACAAGAGTATGTGCGGAATGAGCTTGTGAATAGGGCTATTGAGCCAACTGCTACCCCTACAATCACACCTGAGGGAGGTGAGGAGTAGTCGCACACACACATTAAATAATATAATACAACAACAATATATAAGCATTATTTTTACCTACTATGTTACTAAGTGCACTTATCGATTGGTCGCGATTACAATTTGCGATGTCAGCGATGTACCACTGGATCTTTGTTCCGCTTACACTAGGAATGGGATTCATTATGGCACTCGCCGAGACTAAGTACTACCGTACTGGGGACGACTTTTGGAAGGAGACAGCCAAGTTTTGGCAAAAGATCTTCGGAATCAACTTCGCAGCCGGTATTGCGACTGGTCTTATTCTAGAGTTTCAGTTTGGTACCAACTGGTCCAACTACAGCTACTTCGTTGGTGATATCTTCGGAGCTCCCCTAGCGATTGAGGGAATGTTTGCCTTCTTTATGGAGGCTACCTTCTTTGCGGTAATGTTCTTTGGTTGGGACAAGGTGTCGAAGAAGTTCCACCTCGCCTCTACCTGGCTCACCATTGGTGGTGCTACACTATCTGCCGTCTGGATCTTGGTGGCGAATGCGTGGATGCAATATCCTACCGGTGCAGCACTCAATCCCGACACGGTACGTCACGAGATGATCAGCTTCAGCGATGTCGCCCTCTCTCCTGTGGCTGTCTCAAAGTTTTTCCACTCAGTGATCTCTAGCTGGATGCTAGGCTCTATCGTGGTTATGGGTATCTGCGGCTACTACCTACTCCGCAAACGCAATCAAAGGTTTGCACTTGAGA
>NZ_HF988934.1:33692-35838 GCF_000435035.1 Porphyromonas sp. CAG:1061
GAGAGCATCAAGCTAGCAGCCACCCTTGGTTTGGTATCAGCGATTCTTACCATCGCCACAGGTCACCTCTCTGCAGGTCATGTAGCTACCTACCAACCTATGAAGCTCGCTGCTATGGAGAATATGTATGAGGGTAGCGAAAAGGCACCTCTCAGCGTCATTGGTATCGTGAATAGCGACAAGAAAAAAGCCGACTGGGCAAGTGATAAGAGCGACTACGCTTTTAATATCGCACTTCCTAGCGGGCTTTCAATTCTTTCTTTCAACGACCCCAACGCCTATGTACCTGGTATCAAAAACATACTAGAGGGTGGTTATACCAAGCCCGATGGTACCATAGCACTTTCTGCCGAGGAGCGTATCCAGAGAGGTAAGATCGCTATCCAAGCACTTGCCGACTATCGTGCTGCCAAAGAGGCTGGCAACGAGGCTGAGGCAGCTGCTCAGAAGGAGATCCTAGATGCCAATTATGAGCACTTTGGATATGGTTACTTCGATAATGTTGAGGACCTGATCCCCAATATCCCAATGCTTTACTACAGCTTCCGCATCATGGTAGGGCTAGGAATGCTATTTATTTTGGTCTGCCTAGTGCCATTGATTATGCTCCGACGCAATAAGGAGAAATTTGTGAATATGCGTTGGTACCACTGGGTAATGATCATCAGTATCCCACTAGTCTATATCGCTTCACAAGCAGGCTGGGTTGTAGCAGAGGTTGGTCGCCAACCATGGACTATTCAGGATGCTCTTCCTGTACAGGCCGCTGTCTCCAACATTGCAGCTAGTGCAGTGAAGACCACCTTTACCCTCTTCCTAGTCCTCTTTACACTGATGCTCATTGCCGAGCTAAGTATCATGATCCATGCGATCAAGAAGGGACCAAAAAATCATGTTTCAAACGACTCTCAAAACGAGGCGAAATAATCGGGATACAGTATGGATAAGTTAATTTTTCTACAAGACTACTGGTGGTTTATCATTTCACTGCTTGGCGGTCTTCTCGTGTTTCTACTTTTTGTACAGGGTGGTCAGACTTTTGTCTTTTCACTGCACAAAAACGCACTACAGCAGAGGATGCTGGTCAATTCTACAGGTCGTAAGTGGGAGTTCACCTTTACTACACTAGTCACCTTTGGAGGTGCCTTCTTTGCATCCTTCCCACTCTTCTACTCCACTAGCTTCTACGGAGCTTACTGGGTGTGGATGCTCATTCTATTTTGCTTCGTTATACAGGCAGTTTCCTATGAGTACCAAAATAAGAAGGGTAATGTATTTGGCAAGAAGACCTATCAGTGGGCACTATTCCTCAATGGAGTACTCGGCCCATTGCTCATCGGTGCTGCCGTAGGTACCTTCTTCACTGGTGCTAACTTCGTAGTGGATAGAACCAACCTCACCAATCTTGGTGGCAACCTCTCTGTCTCTACTTGGCAGGATTACAATGGCGTGATGCTTCACGGACTTGAGGCGGTGCTCAATCCTTGGAACCTTGTTCTAGGACTTGCAGTGCTATTCCTTGCCCGTACCACTGGGCTACTCTATTTCGTCAATAACGTACGCGATGAGGAGCTCAATCAGGCTGCTCGCAAGCGTATCCTTCCAAATGCGATCATCTTCCTCGTATTCTTCCTCGCCTTCCTAGGTTTCTTACTAACCACTCAAGGCTTTGCAGTAGACCCTGCTACTGGCGAGGTGTTTATGGAGAAGTACAAGTACCTCAATAACCTCCTACAGCAACCTGTACTACTTGTAGTAATGCTTCTAGGAGTGGTGGGAGTATTGGCGGGTATCCTACTGACTGTCTTCAAGCCTCACTTTAATAAGGGTATTTGGTATGAAGGAGTCGGTGTAGTGCTCGTAGTGACGGTGCTGCTACTGATGGCAGGTTGGAACAATACAGCTTACTACCCAACTACTGCTGACCTACAGAGCTCGCTAACGATTCGCAATAGTAGCTCTAGCCAATACACGCTAGAGGTAATGGCTTACGCATCGCTAGTGATCCCATTCGTACTAGCTTACATCTTCTATGCTTGGCGTAAGCTAGACTTCCATAAGTTTGACGAAGAGGAGATGAAGAAGGGTAACCACTATTAATATCTCACACGCTTAGATAGTTCAAAGGGGCTCAGCCGTATTGGCT
>NZ_HF988934.1:35869-38291 GCF_000435035.1 Porphyromonas sp. CAG:1061
CCCCTTCCTTTTTATGTGGTTACCTGAAAAAGGTTATCCAGAACTATGCTCCCAATAAAGACAGTTTCTGTTTCTCGTATCAAACATTTTTGTTTCTCATATCAGACATTTCCTTTACAATCAGCTATCAATTGACGCCACAAATCATAGGCTGAAGCAGACAAATGGTTAATATATTGCAAATGCACGAAGAATTACCCTTTTGGGTATTGCATAGAAAAGCAAACAATAAGAACTTTGCCCGCATAAACAAGTAATCAAAATAGTATTCAAATGAAACGCTACGAACGAAATCGAATCTACATATCCGATGAAGAGCAAATGAGAATCAAAGATTTTCGAGTCTTACTTGCTGGTGCAGGGATAGGAAGTAATATCGCAGAAACGCTATTGCGCATAGGATTTGAAACTATCACATTGGTCGATGGAGATGTGGTAGAGGAAAGCAATCTCAATAGGCAGAACTATACCGAGGAAGATGTGGAAAAACCCAAAGTAGAGGCATTGAAAAAACGACTACTTAGCATCAATCCTAATGCACAAATTTCGACGATAAACACATTTATCAATCATGAAAACGTGAGGGATATCATTGTGGAACACGATATAGCAATCAACACTCTTGATTTCAAAAGTGACATTCCGTTTGTCTTTGACCATTTGTGTGCGGAGCAGGGCATTTATGTATTACATCCTTATAATATTGGATTTGCAGGTATTGTTATGGTTGTTTCTCCAGATGGAGCAAACTTAGAGAGCTTGCTCACTGAGGGAGAGAGTTATTTGGGGTTTGAGAAAAGAGCCATCCAATATATTACAGATTATTTCAACTATTGGGTTCGTCCTAAATATGGATCGAAGATGTCATACGAGCGTATGAGAAAGAAAAAATGCTACTGCCTCCCCCTCAATTATCCATTGCGTCTTCGTTGGTTGGAGGGATATGCGCTTCAATTCTTATTCGTATTGTTCGTGGGGAGTTTGTAAAGATATTTCCCAAATTCTACTATTACTCAGAGTACGATGACTTAAATTAGTCTACGATGTGTCGCGACAGCAATAGCCTCAGAGATGTTTCCCACGCCAAGTTTTTGGAACAAAGTTTTTCGATAGCCCTTGACTGAATCTTCGGATCGGTTGATTTCATTGGCAATATCACCAACAGACAAGCCTTGGTTAGCTAGTCGAACCACCGCTTTCTCGTATTCATTCAGCACGATACTATCAATCTGCTTCCAACGTCCACTCTTTAGAGAAAACTGCCACATCGAATTCGAATTGACCGCTGTCATATAAGCAATACCAACTTCTTGATTGAGTTGGAGCTAATGAAACTAAACAAAGAGCCAACCAAACATTTCCCATTGAGTCCAATTTGAGTGGTGTTATCTGATGGTTAATCAAGATCTTTTCTCGAGATTCTTTTTGAGTAATTCGGAAGTTATAAGATATTGTATACTGAGAGCGCTCTGAAACAGCAACTCCTTTAAAAAACTCAAAACCCGCTCTATTGACCTGTGTAAGAAATTCAAGATCTTCTTCAGGTACATGATTATAATAAAAGTCGTATCCTTCTTGTTGCACCGTTTCTACGTTCTCGCCACAAAGGAATAGAGGGTTATCCGATACATACAGAAAGTTCATCCTATTATAATCGATAATGTAGAGAGATTTGTATGAAACTCGGGCAAATGCCTTCGCAGAGTCAATATAAGGCTGCAAGCCATAGTATTGCTCGTCTCCTATCTGAGGACGAACATCTTGCGGTAACCGTAGACGGTTATTTTCATTAAGAAATACACTCATTGACAGTCAGTCTGGAATAAACACAATGCAAATGTACTCATTTAAAAGTAAAACCCTTACCCGAAAGGGTGATAATCGCACCATTTACATCGGCCCATTCCAGAATTACCCTTTCGGGTATTGCAGGAAATTCAATATGTATAGAATTTTGCATGTGTAAAGACAAGCAGTGTGCACATCAAATAATATAGAGTATGATGCGACTCAAAAAGTAGGATGTGTTCCCTGTTTACAAGTAATTAATTTGGAACTAACTATCCGAACCAAATTAAAAGAGGTTATTTGTTTTGCAAACTACCTAATTTATACTTACCTTTGTGGAAGAAAGGAGGGCAGGATAGAGAAGAGCCATAATCAAAACCACTAAGGTATACACACACATTATGAAACAATTCATCACTAGTTTGCTGATACTGTGCTTGGCTACAGGCAACTTATTGGCACAAGAGATTAAGGGAAAGGTATCGGACAAAGAGGGGAAACCACTTCCTTATGCCACGATTAAAGCCATCGCCCTACCCGACTCCGCCACCATCGTGGGAGGCGTTACCATGGAGGATGGCACCTTTAGTCTCTCTATCGGCGACCACAAGCTACCTATCCTACTCCAAGCAAG
>NZ_HF988935.1:0-4415 GCF_000435035.1 Porphyromonas sp. CAG:1061
ACGAAGACCATCAGCCCCCTTATTTGTGGTATCGATTTATCCGTGGATGTTAATTATGAACACAGAGTAACAGTCTCCTTATTCATAAATACCCCGATAAATACCACTTACAAGACTATT
This sequence comes from Porphyromonas sp. CAG:1061, assembly GCF_000435035.1. NCBI lineage: Bacteria > Pseudomonadati > Bacteroidota > Bacteroidia > Bacteroidales > Porphyromonadaceae > Porphyromonas > Porphyromonas sp. CAG:1061. Next base: position 121 of record NZ_HF988935.1, read on the forward strand.
CTAATGAGTAACCCTGACGTTAGAGCTGGTTCTAGGATAGGAATGTATGGTTTTTTCGTATCTTTGTTGTATCTATCCCTATTGATAGAGTCTGTTTATGACTGGTCGTATTATCAAGATTATTCCCCTGTTCCTCCTCCTTTGGCTGACGGTATCTGGCTGTAGCTCTCTGGATGAGTATTACAATAAGGGGAAAAGAGTCCACAAGAGCGTCACTTCTCTAGAGTTGGGAATGACAAAGTCAGAGGTGCTGAAGGTCATGCGGTATGGGCCCGACTTTGTCAATAAGGAGGCACTGGACGAGGGTGTGCGTGAGATTTTAGTCTATCGAGGTTCTTATCAGCCGTACGGATGGATGAGTGAGCCTGTCCCGATGGTCTATCACTTGGTGATTGAGAATGGCGTGCTGGTGGTTGTAGACTCCGACAAGGACTACGAGCAGATACATATCAATGAGCGTCGGCGCTACGAGGAAGCGCAGAAAGAGGCACTGAAAGAGGCGGAGAAGAAAAAGGCGGAATAGCGGCTCTCCTCATTACCATATACATTATGGAAGGGAATGTTGCACAAAGTGCCGTTCTCGCCTGTAGCAGCAGATATACGAGTTCTCAAAGTAGCGATATAATCAAAGTAACCCCTGCTTTGATTCGCAGGTGGTACTTGTCAGTTGTCTCTAAATTGGTATCTTTGTGGGTATTAAGTTTTTGATGATTAGTGATAGGTATTGACTTGATATCAGATGGGTATAGCTCTTGAACGCATAGGTAGTTACGTACAATTACTGAGGGAGGTTTTTAAGCGTCCCCAGCGCCATCGTATGTTTCTTCGCGAGCTGATTCGCGAAGTGTATGTGCAGGGCGTTGGCTCCATTTGGATCGTGGTATTGGTCTCTTTCTTTCTAGGAGCTGTACTGACGATGCAATTGGGGATCAATATGAGCCACCCATTGATCCCAAAGTTCACAATCGGGTATGCCACTCGCGAGATTGTACTCTTGGAGTTTTCGAGCACCATTATGTGTATGATCTTAGCTGGCAAGTGTGGCAGTAGCATTGCGAGCGAAATTGGCACAATGCGGATTACCGAGCAGCTGGATGCGATGGATATCATGGGAGTAAATTCGGCCAACTATGTGATTCTCCCCAAGATCATTGGCATGATGATCTTTGTGCCAGTATTGGTCATGATTAGTATGCTTGTCGGCTTGGGGGGTGGTTACTTGGCTTGTCTGCTTTCGTCCAATATCCCCATAAGTCAGTTTGAGTCTGGGCTTCAGCTTTTCTTTAAGCCCTATAATATCTTTTACTCGGTGGTGAAGAGTCTCTTTTATGTCTTCTTTATTGCCTCTATCGCTTCCTACTTTGGGTATAATGTGCGTGGAGGAGCGTTGGAGGTGGGACGTGCCAGTACCAAGGCTGTGGTGATGAGCAATGTGGCAATACTGATTTGTGACCTCGCCCTCACCCAATTAATGCTGATGTAGAGCGGTATGATAGAGGTGCGTGATCTACATATGAGCTTTGGGCATAAAGAGGTGCTGAAGGGGGTGAATGCTACCTTCAATCCTGGTGAGTGCTCCTTGATCATTGGCAAGTCGGGAGTAGGCAAGACGGTATTGATGAAGTGCGTCATTGGACTACTGGAGCCGACTAAGGGGCGGGTGCTCTATGACGACATTGAGCTACAGACCCTATCTCCAGAGGAGACGCGCCTATTGCGTCAGAAGGTGGGGATGCTCTTTCAAAACTCTGCTCTCTTTGATAGCATGAATGTGATGGAGAATGTGCTCTATCCGCTAGATATGTTTTCGGATGAAAAGGGAGCAAGTAGGCGAGCAAGGGCTAAAGAGTGCTTGGAGCGTGTGCAGCTCTATGATGCTCGCTACAAGTATCCAGGGGAGATCAGTGGAGGAATGAAAAAGCGGGTGGCGATCGCTCGTGCCATTGCACTAAGGCCAAGCTACCTATTTTGCGATGAGCCAACGAGTGGTCTGGACCCAGAAACCTCCAAGATGATAGACATATTGTTGCGGGAGATAACACTAGAGGATCAGATGACCACCATTGTCAATACCCATGATATGAATTCGGTGGCAAATATCGGAGACCATGTGCTATTTGTGCATGACGGAAATATATGGTGGGAGGGGAAAGGAAAGGACATTGAAAAATCAGACGACGAGGTGCTCAAAAACTTCGTCTTCATCAGTAAGTTGTAGAGAATATAGATTATGAATAAGGATGTGAAGCCTACTGGGGCAGAAAAGAGTGCGACTGAGAAGTCACTCAACTTTATTGAGCAAATCGTGGAGGAGGATATTCGGAATGGACTCAATGGAGGTCGTATCCAGACGAGGTTTCCACCCGAGCCCAATGGTTACCTCCATATAGGACATGCCAAGGCGGTATGCATTGACTTTGGGATTGCGGAGAAGTACAATGGTGTTTGTAACCTGAGGTTCGATGATACCAATCCTGTGAAGGAGGAGACGGAGTATATTGAGGCAATCAAAGAGGATATCCATTGGCTCGGATTTGAGTGGGGCAATATCTACTATGCTTCGGACTACTTCCAGGACCTATACGACTTTGCTATCCGCTTGATTAAGGAGGGGCACGCCTATGTGGATGAGCAGACTTCCGAGCAGATAGCAGCTCAAAAGGGAACCCCTACCCAGCCAGGCACCCACAGTCCCTATCGTGATCGGCCTGCAGAGGAGAGCTTGGAGCTATTTGAGAAGATGCGACACGGAGAGATCCCCGAGGGGGCGATGGTGCTACGTGCCAAAATCGATATGGCCAACCCTAACATGCACTTCCGTGACCCTGTTATTTACCGTGTGATTCACCACCCACACCACCGCACAGGTAAGGAGTGGAGTGCCTATCCTATGTACGACTTTGCCCACGGGCAGAGCGACTACTTCGAGGGCGTAACGCATTCTATCTGTACGCTCGAGTTTGTGGTGCACCGCCCTCTCTACGATTACCTAGTGGAGCTACTCAAGACAGATGAGTACCGACCACATCAGTACGAGTTTAATCGCCTCAATCTTACCTACACGATGATGAGCAAGCGTAAGTTGATGGAGCTAGTGACAAGAGGTCTGGTACACGGTTGGGACGACCCACGTATGCCTACCCTTGTGGGGCTACGTCGGAGAGGCTATACCCCTAGGAGCATCCGCAACTTTATTGATATGATAGGGTACACCAAGTACGATGGCACCGTCGATATGGCGATGCTAGAGAGCGCTGTGCGTGAGGATCTAAATAAGGTGGCCGATAGAGCTGCCGTGGTGATGGATCCTATCAAGCTAGTGATTACCAATTACCCCGAAGGGCAAGAGGAGCAGATGAGAGTGCTCAATAATCCTGAGGCAGAGACACCTGAGTATCACGAGATCACCTTTGGCCGTGAGCTATGGATCGAGCGTGAGGACTTTATGGAGGATGCTCCAAAGAAGTACTTCCGGCTCACCCCTGGCCAGGAGGTGCGACTGAGAGGTGCCTATATCATTGAGTGTACTGGCTGCAAAAAGGATGAGGAAGGCCGTGTAGTGGAGGTTTATGCTACCTACGATCCCGAGAGCAAATCGGGAATGCCCAATGCCAATCGTAAGGTAAAGGGAACCATCCACTGGGTAAGCACCGCTCACGCTCTTCCTGTAGAGCTAAGGATGTACGACCGCCTCTTTATGGTGGAGGACCCTGCATCGGCCGATGCTGAAGACCTTGCCGAGCTGATCAATCCAGATAGCGAGCAGATTATCCCTGTGGCTTATGCCGAGGATTGGCTTCGTGATGTGCAGCCTGAGCAACACTTCCAATTTGTCCGCAAGGGCTACTTTACAGTTGATAAGGATAGCACTCCAGATAAGTTGGTATTCAATCAAACAGTTGGTCTGCGTGATGCGTGGGCAAAGAAAAATGCAAGTAAGAAATAAGTAGTTATGAATAAAAGTGTTATAACCTCGGTGATCTCTGTGGTTGCCTTTCTCTCACTCTTGGGAGCTTTTGCACCAAAGGTCTATGCCCAAAGTAGAGCCAATGTAGTGGATGAAGTGGCGTGGGTGATCGGCGACGAGACCATCCTTCTCTCCGATATTGAGCGTCAGCGTCTCTACTACGAGTCTACGGGTCAACGTATGGAGGGCAATGCCCGCTGTATCATTCCTGAGCAGATGGCGATACAAAAGCTATTCCTTAATCAGGCACAAATAGATAGTGTCTACCCCAATGAGCAGATGGTCACAGCAGCAGTTAATCAGTGGCTTGATGCAGTGGTCAATGAGG
>NZ_HF988935.1:4486-5557 GCF_000435035.1 Porphyromonas sp. CAG:1061
TCGCCCAAATCCGTGCCGAGCGTCGCAAGGTGGTGAGCGAGGAGTATGTGATGATGCAGATGCAGCAGAAGCTGGTGGGCGATATCCAAGTCACTCCATCGGAGGTCAATCGCTTTTATGATACAGTCAATCGGGATAGCCTCCCCTTTATGCCTCTTACGGTAGAGGTACAGATTGTGACCCAGGAGCCAAAGGTACAGGTGAGTGAGGTGGACCGAGTGAAGCAGAAGCTGATTGAGTATAGCGATAAGATCAGTAAAGGCGAGATGAGCTTTGAGACCGTCGCTCGTATCTACTCAGAGGATGGCAATACCGCACTCAAGGGTGGCGAGATGGGCTTCGTAGGAAGGGCAGAGCTAGAGCCAGAGTTTGCCAACGTTGCCTTTGGTCTGCCCGATAATGACAAGGTATCTCGAATCGTAAAGACTGCTCGTGGCTACCACATCATGCAGCTGATTGAGAAGCGTGGAGACCAAATCAATGTGCGACATATCTTGCTCCGCCCACATGTAGATGGTGACGAGCTAACTGCAACGACCAACCGCATGGACTCTATCGCCCACCTAATCCGTGTAGATAGCTTGCCCATTGAGGTAGCGGCCAAGTACTATTCGTATGACGAGGATAGCCGTCTCTCTAATGGTCAGATGGTCAATGCCAATCACCAAAGTCAGTACTACGGCACCTCTCGCTTTGTGATGGAGGATCTACCTCAGGAGGTTTCTGCCCAGGTGGCAAAGCTCCAGGAGGGAGAGATTTCTGCTCCATTTACAATGCTTGATAAAAACAATAATACTGTGGTGGCGATTGTGAAGCTCAAGAAGCGTGTCCCTGGTCACCGAGCCAATGTGGTTGATGACTATCAGGTGGTAAAGGGCATTGTGCTACAAAAGAAGCAAGATGAGACTCTCCATGAATGGATCAGGGAGAAGCAGAAGAAGACCTACGTACGAATTAGTCCAGAGTATCGCCAATGCGAGTTTCAATATCCAGGGTGGCTGGAGCAGTAGCCCTCCTGCTACTTTTTATCATTTCGTCACGGGGTAGTAGCCTATCATTGAGGGCTACTAC
>NZ_HF988935.1:5566-6563 GCF_000435035.1 Porphyromonas sp. CAG:1061
GCCTATCATTGAGGGCTACTACAGCCGTGACTTCTTTGTATCGCGACACGGTTGGTAGTCCCCAGGCTGGCAAAGAGCGTATTTTTATTGAGAATGTCGACCTCTGGAAATACGATCGTGATGTAGATACTTTCGCACAGCTGCTAGTGGGCAATGTGGTACTTCGCCACAAGGATGCGACCATGTACTGCGATAGCGCCAAGCTCTATCAGGAGCAGAATAGATTTGAAGGCTTCGGCTCAGTGCGTATTGAGCAAGGCGATTCACTCGAGATCACTTGTAATTATATCGATTACAATGGGATGAACCTCCTAGCCCGACTGCGAGAGTCGGTGGTGATGAATCATGGAGATAACCACCTCTATACCGATAGCCTTGACTACGACCGCAAGACCGGTCTTGGCTATTACTTTGATACCGGATCGGTTGCCGATACGCTTAATGTGCTCAGTTCTACCTACGGCACATACGATACCAAGAGTAAAAAGGTGGTATTTGAGGAAGATGTGGTGTTGGATAACCCCAATTTTAAGCTCTACACCGAACAATTGAATTATGATACAGAGACCAAACTCGCAGACATTGTGAGCCCCTCTCGTATCGTGGGGGATAGCGGAATCATCTATACCTCTAGGGGAACTTATGATACTGAAAATGACCTCGCCTATCTGATGAATCGGCCAGTAATGGTCTCTGGAACTCGATGGATGACGGGTGACTCGCTATTTTACGACCGTGCAGCAATGCGAGCAGAGATGTACCGCCATATCCAGATGAAAGATACTGCACAGCAGGTGGCTCTATTTGGCAATTTCGCAGTCTATCATGAAGACATTGGCTATGGTTTTGCACAAGATAGTGCCTATATCGTGGAGTACTCCAGTGAAGATACCCTCTATATGCATGCCAAACTGATGGAGATGATCAAGGCCGACTCGGTGAGTAACCTCTTTAAGGGGATAGGCAATGCCCGCCTCTACCGCTCCAATGCACAAGC
>NZ_HF988935.1:6588-19091 GCF_000435035.1 Porphyromonas sp. CAG:1061
GCGTTAGCCGATTCTATTATCTAGAATACTCGGGACTCGGTGATGGTGAGCTACGGGAAGCCATTTATCTGGAGTGGAGAGTCGCAAGTGACGGGAGATACGGTGTCGCTATTTATCCATAATGGTGAACTAGATTATGCTCACATTAGGGAAAATGCCTACCTTTCTAGTAAGGTGGATGAGGAGAAGCACTTCAATCAGATGCGGGGGAGGGAGGTACTGGCTTACTTTTCCGACCAGCAGATGGACTCGGTCTGGACCCGTGGCAATGCTGAGGTGATATACTATAGTCTTAATCCCGATAGCATCGCTACAGAGCATGTCAAGGCACAGTGCAGTGAGATACTTATGCAGTTTGAGGAGAAGGAGCTAAGCAAGGTGAAGCTGATGGGACGGCAAGTTGGCACCGTAAGTCCAGTACTGCTGATCGACGAAAGTCAGCTCTACTATCCCGACTTCGTCTGGTTCCCCGAAGGGCGCCCCACCAGCTTCCTAGATATCTTTAGAGAAACCCCCAAACCAGGAGGTGCAGCTAAAGACAAAAAAGAGGAAGCCGAGACCCCTCCGAATCAAGAGAAGGAGGCTCTAGCAGCCTCGGAGTCAACCGAAATCACCCAAGAAGAGGCCCCTAAAGAGGAATCAAAAGAGGAACCAACAGAGTAAGCCCCTTTACCTTAAATACCACAACGTAAAAGGATCTCCCTTCGGAGGTCCTTTTCTCTTGGGTGCCTTATCGGACAAGTCAGACAGGTCAGACAAGTCGGACGAAAACCTCTACCAAGGTTTGAGTAAATGTGAAGGTGCTCTACTGAGATCCGATTGTCTTGTTCGACTCGTCCGACTCGTCCGACTCGTCCGACCTGTCCGATAAGGCACCCCCAAGGGAGCACTCGCAAGGCTGCTCTCAAAGGCATCATAGCAGATTGCCTGGGGAAGACGATCTCTATATAAAGCGTGGGTCGTGCGAGACAATGCCTCACACGACCCACGTATTACTTACGACTTAGTCGTTGTTATTATTACTGTAGCCTAAACTGTACTGGCAGTGTAAAACGTGCACGCACTGGCTTACCGGTTTGCATACCTGGCTTCCACTTAGGCATCTTGCCTACCACACGCATTGCCTCCTTATCAAGGTTAGGGTCTACACCTCTCACGATCTTAACGTTGGAGATAGATCCATTAGGCTCTACCACGAAAGAGACCATCACACGACCTTGGATATTATTCTCTGCCGCGATTGGTGGATAGTTGATGTTCTTTGATAGCCACTTCATCATCGCAGCTTGACCACCTGGGAACTCAGGCATCTCCTCAAGGTACTCAAAGATATGATCCTCGGCCACCTCTTCTCTCGCCCTTTGTGTAGGTGCTGGAGGAGTAAAGGTTTGTTGTAGCTTGTTTGCAGCATCATCCACAGAAGCGATGGTCACATCGGCCACCTTTACGTCGTCCTCCACGATCTGTAGATTCTCAACGACTACAGGAGTTTCCACCTCAGGCTCTGGAGGAAGTGGTTCTTCCTCTTGTGGAGTGATTTGGATATCCTCCACTTCCTCAATGACGAAGTTTCTATCATCCTCAGCCACCACTACATCTTTATTGCCCCATTCGAAAGCAACGAAGACTGCAGCCAAGGCAACGACCAAACCCATCAGGAAGTATAGCCCCTTGCCATTTTCCAGATTTGCTCTGTCCGTCTTTTTTTGTCTCATAAGTTATTCGGTCTTAGTATATTGTAATCAATTATTCAAAGCCACCAGAGGATAATTTGGAAGCTCGCAACACGTGTTATAGAGCTTTTTCACATTCCTCTCTACAAATGTACACATTTTATTGATACCCACAAGTAAATTGAGGATAATTTTTATCTACGACTGCTATAAATAGTCAAGTAGTAGAGCAAAGTAGCTATGGAGCCAATAGCAGCAGCAAAGTAGGTGTAGGCAGCTGCTCGGAGTGCTTTACTAGCTTTTGGCTGTTGCTCGTAGCTGGTTACACGGCTTCGCTCTAGCCATGCCAAAGCCCTTCTACTGGCATCTACCTCCACTGGAAGGGTAATGATACTAAATAGCGTAGTGACACCAAATAGGATAATCCCAGCGAGTAGAAGCTTGGGAAACACATTTAGCAAAAGGATGCCAGCAATCAGTACAATATTGACAATGCTAGATGAAAATTGCACCACAGGCACTAAGGCCGAGCGCATCTTCAGTGGTGCATATCCCATTGCATGTTGGAGGGCATGCCCTGTCTCATGAGCTGCCACCGCTGCTGCCATCACACTATTGCTATTGTATACTGACTCGCTTAGGTTGATGGTCTTATCCAAGGGATTATAGTGGTCTGTAAGCTTTCCACGAGTTGATAACACTCGGACATCCGTCAGACCATTCTCCATAAGCATTCTCTCCGCCACCTCACGACCTGTGAGGCCGCTATCTAGGCGCACCTGAGAATACTTTTTGAATACACTTTGGAGGTTCCACTGGACCAACATGCCCAGAATCATCACCCCAAACATCAATATATAAGCTGTAGGCATACTCTGTAATCTGCTGTATTATTATTTACGAATAATGGTTTGAGCCCTATCTGGCCCTACCGATACTATATAAATAGGTATCCCTAGGTACTCTTCAATAAACTTGAGGTACTCCTTGAATTCAGTGCTAAACTCTGCCTCACTAGTGCAGGAGGTCATATCTTGTTGCCACCCCTTAAAGCCCTTGTAGACAGGCTTCACCTCATCCGACAGTTCAAAAGGCATCTCAGTGGTCTCCTTGCCATCTACTTCATACGCAACGCACACCTTGATCTCTTCAAATCCATCAAGCACGTCGCTCTTCATCATGATAAGGTCGGTAACGCCATTGAGCATAGTGGTATACTTAAGTGCCACAAGGTCTACCCAACCACAGCGACGCTTACGACCTGTAACAGAGCCAAACTCCCGACCTACCTCGCAAATCTTGTCGCCCGTGGCATCAAAGAGCTCGGTAGGGAAAGGACCGGCACCCACTCTCGTGCAGTAGGCTTTGAAGATACCAAAAACACGTCCGATATTACGAGGGGCTACACCTAGGCCGATGCAAGCACCAGCAGCAACGGTATTGGAAGAGGTAACAAAGGGGTAAGAGCCGTAGTCAATATCCAGTAGTGAGCCTTGCGCTCCCTCTGCTAATACAAGCTTATCGTGAGAAAGTGCATCATTCACCTTCGCCTCGCCATTAACCAATTGGTACTCCTTGAGATACTCCAAGGACTCTAGCCACTCCTGCTCTTTCTCGGCATAATCAGGTACTTGTGTCTCAATGGAGTAATTGAGGCCTTTCAACTGAGCAAAGTGACGCTTCTTGATTGTCTCAAACTTTGCAGGGAAGTCGGGACTTAGGATATCACCCACTCTTAGGCCGTTACGGCTCACCTTGTCGGTATAGGTTGGGCCAATTCCTTTGCCAGTGGTGCCAACCTTCTTATCGCCTTTTGCCAATTCATTGGCGGCATCAAGCAGTCGGTGGGTAGGGAGTATCAAGTGTGCCTTCTTGGAGATCAAAAGGCGATGCTTGAGATCCACACCACTCTCCTCTAGCGACTGTGCTTCATCTCTGAATAGCACAGGGTCTAGCACTACTCCATTACCTATTAAGTTGGTTTTACCGCCCTGAAAAACTCCAGAGGGGATGGATCTAAGCACGAACTTCTTATGGTCAAATTCTAGAGTATGTCCTGCATTTGGCCCTCCTTGAAAGCGAGCCACCATGTCATACCGTGGTGTGAGCACATCTACCACCTTCCCTTTTCCTTCGTCTCCCCATTGGAGACCAAGTAGTACATCTACCTTACTCATAAATTTATATCTTGTAAAAACAAACCCTCCGCTTATTACCTTACAAATGTACACATAATTCATAAGAATAGCCAAAATCTGAGCAATTTGAGAGTAACGAATGCGTAGTCCCGTTCGTAACTGAGTTCAAATACTCACAGCGACATTTTTGATACCATGGTCTCCTTTCGAAAACCTAGACGGTTTGGCTCACCTTCATACAACAATTTTCGACCTCAATAAACCCATGGGCTAAGAGGGCAAAAGTTGAGATGCAACTAAGCGATCGGCGAGTTGCATCTCGGCAATTGCTTAGTTGCATCTCAATTTTTCCCTTATGCCAAGACCCCCTTTCAGCCATACCCCTTGCTGGGGTTTATGAAGACAAACGCTTTTGTATAACACTGTTTTCCAATCAATTACAAGATGGCTATGTGACCCTATTTTAGGTGGATTTTATGTCTGGTTCTTATTCCGCACAATCTCTCATGGGAGGGGGTGGCGTTTTTGAATGTGGCAGTGATTTTGTACCTTTGTTGTAAATAACAGATTTGATACACATATATAATATGGTGAGAGTAAGGTTTGCACCAAGTCCTACAGGTGCACTTCATATTGGCGGTGTGCGTACAGCACTTTTTAATTATCTCTATGCTCGCCACCACGGTGGCACGATGGTGCTTCGCATTGAGGATACAGATAGCAAACGCTTTGTACCAGGAGCGGAAGAGTATATCATTGAGGCCTTGCAGTGGCTTGGCATTGAGATTGATGAGGGCATTGGTACCGACCATCAGCCCTACGGCCCTTACCGCCAAAGTGAGCGAAAGGAAATCTACCAAAAGTATGTGCAGCAGTTGCTGGATGCTGGCAAGGCTTATTATGCTTTTGACACTGTAGAGGAGCTGGAGGCTGCACGAAAGGAGTACCCCAATTTCAGCTACGATGCCACCACACGTGAGCAGATGCGGAATAGCCTTTCGCTCCCCAAAGAGGAGGTCGACCAGCTCATCAATAGTGGTGCCGAATATGTAGTGCGCTTTTTAGTAGAGCCCAATAGAGATGTAGAGGTCAATGACCTGATCCGTGGCAAAGTAGTGATCAATTCATCCATCCTTGATGATAAGGTACTCTACAAGAGTAGTGATAGCTTACCCACCTACCACCTTGCCAATATTGTAGATGACCACTTGATGAAGATTACTGAGGTGATCAGGGGTGAGGAGTGGTTGCCTAGCGCCCCACTCCATGTACTACTTTATGAGGCGTTTGGATGGCAGGAGAGTATGCCTAGGTTTGCACACCTCTCCTTAATCCTCAAACCTACGGGTAATGGTAAGCTCAGCAAACGCGATGGCGACAAACTCGGTTTTCCTGTATTTCCACTTGAGTTCGTCGACCCAAAGGATGGCACTATTTCCACAGGATATCGCGAACAAGGGTATCTTCCCGAAGCTGTGATCAACTTCCTGGCCCTCCTTGGCTGGAACCCTGGCACAGAGCAAGAGATTTTCTCTATGGAGCAGCTGAAAGATGCCTTTTCTCTAGAGAGGTGTAGCAAGAGCGGTGCCCGCTTTGACTTTGAGAAGGCAAAGTGGTTCAACCACCACTATATCCAGATGATGTCGCTAGACCAATTACTCCCCATTGTGCGTCCGATGCTCGAAGCAGAGGGCATCGAAGCTAGCGATGAGAAGCTCAAGGAGGCGATTGCGACGGCACAGGAGAAAGTACAATTGCTCCCCGACTTTGTACGGGAGGTGAAGTATCTATTTGTAGCGCCTACCACTTTTGAAGAGAAGGGAATGAAGAAGCATTGGAAGGCGGAGACGCCTGAATACCTGCGGATGATCATTGACCTACTCAAGGGACTAGATAAGGAGGCATCTCAGGAGACTATTGAGCAGGCACTTTACGACAAGATAAAGGGAGATGAGCTACCTATGGGCCGGGTGATGAATGGGATCCGTATGGCTCTGGTAGGTGAAGGCCGTGGCGCTAAGATCCATGAAATCATCCATATTCTAGGCATTGAAGAATCGATTCGACGCATAGAGTATGCGTTGAGCGTTAATGAATAATATTAGCTGAGATCACTGAAAAGAGAACACCCGATGTCTTACCGACATAGGGTGTTCTCTTTTAACAACCGTAACGACTTGGATTAAAGCTCCTCGTGAGATGGGTGAGTAATTCTTGCAATCTCTACTCGGCAGGTGTAGCTATGCAATAGGCGGTATGCGAGGTAAGCGATGAGGTAATAGAGGGCGAGGGCAATGCCATCAAACTGGAGGGTAAGGCTCATTGGGTCGTGACTAAAGAGTGAGGTGACCGAGTGCATCCACCCAGTCAGGAGCCGAAGTATCTCTAGTAGGAAACTAGGCACCCAGTCAAAAACAGCAGTAAGCAAGAAGGCGACCAGTGCCAAGGGGATCAGTAAGCTGCTGATAAATACGAGGGGGATATTACTCCAAATAAATACAAGTGGAGCGGCTCCAAAGTTATAAAATAGGAGTGGGAACACTCCAATCTGTGCCGCTACAGCAAGGCAGATGAGGTCTCTAAGCCACTGGAGCAGTCTATTGGTAGGGTTGAGTAATCTTTTGAAGAGGGGGAAGAAACTATAGATGCCCCAAACGGCGGAAAGACTTAAGAGTAATCCGATACTATAGTAAGCAAAAGGATTGATGACTATAAATACCAAGAAGACCAGAGAGAGGAGCTGAATGGGGTCAGAAGGTCTGGAAAGCACTTTTCCACCAATAAGAAAGGTGCTCAATAGGAAGGCTCTAATGGTGGCGGTAGAGGCTCCAGAGAATAGGGTGTAAGCGAGAAGCACTATAAAAAGGAGGAGGTAACGGAGGTACCGCCACTCATATTGCCAAAGTGCCCATCCAATAAGTAGGCTAACCATCCACATCACCACACCTAGGTGATAGCCACTAAGAGCCAATAGGTGAGCTACTCCCGAATCGGCGAACTGTCTTTTCAGATTTGAGGGGAGCAGGGAGCGGTCACCAAGAGAGATGGCATAGATAAGCCCCCTACCCTCCCACGGTATGTAGTCAGAAGCGAGCATCTCAAATTGATGCCGGAGAAGATAGCGCCAGTGCTGAAGGATACTTGTCAGAGGTTTATTGGACATCGGAGCTAATGTCTCAATGCTCTGAATGGTGGCAGTAGCATGAATCCCCTCACTGATGAGATACTTTCGATAGCCTTTATTCTTGAGTGCGCTGAGTGGTGAGAGATCAAGTGCTGCCACCCCTTCGGCTCCGTAGCTATTCGCCTCATTGATGGTGCTGGAGACAGGCACTTTAAGCTGCACATTGATCCATTGACCATTGGGGAGCTCCACCTTTGCCCGATACCGAATTTCACTCTCGGCACTAGCGATGAGGGGATAAAGAAGTTTTACTCTAGCATGACTTATGCTGCAAGGCTGAAGAATTTGCTCATATCTAGCACCCCTAAGATGGGTATACAGACCGAAGGCGATGGCGATGAGGAGGGTCCAAATCATCAACTCTGCCTTGATCTTTTGGAAAGGATAGAAAAGTAACACCCCGATCACAACAACCAGGGTGATGCTTATCGCAAAGAGGTAGTCCGACTGGGCAATCAAAGCACCCAATAAGACCCCTATCACCAATCTGAAAGCTGGACGATGGATATACTCAATCCTAGGGACTAGCAGTGATGACATGGAGAGGTAGCTCTATGGTGTGGCACGCCTCTCCTCTATACCGCCAAAAGCCTTTCGATAGTTTTCTGAGGATCCTCGGAGCCAAATACGTAGCTTCCCGCCACCAAGGCATCTGCTCCGGCATCAAAGAGCTGCGCTGCTGTCTCCTCATTCACTCCACCATCTACCTCAATCAGCACCTCTAGTCCCCGCTTCTCAATCATCTTTTTAAGCCTTACCGTCTTATCAAGTATTTGAGGGATAAATTTCTGTCCTCCAAAGCCAGGGTTAACCGACATCAAGAGTACTAGATCGAGATAAGGGAGTAGGTCTTGGAGTAGCTCTACAGAGGTGTGGGGGTTCAGGACCACGCCAGCCTTCATGCCAGCATCACGTATCTGTTGCATCGCTCTATGCAAGTGGCGCGACGCCTCGTAGTGCAGCGTGAGGACATCCGCTCCAGCATCCGCAAAAGCGGTGATATAACGTTCTGGTTGCTCTATCATTAAATGGACGTCAAGGGTCTTAGTCGTAGCTTTGCGGATAGCTTGGACTACAGGTAGCCCAAAGGAGATATTGGGCACAAATAGCCCGTCCATAATATCCAAGTGTATCCACTCTGCTTTGCTCTGATTGAGCATCTCTATATCACGCCCGAGGTTTAGAAAGTCCGCCGATAGCACGGAGGGTGCAATGATTCTTGCCATGTCTTAAAGTATTGGTTTATTGGTCAGTATTTGTATGTGAAGGATATCATTTTCGTCTTTTAATCGACGAATGAGATAATTCAGCTCTGTAATATTAGGAATACGTATGCGTAAAGTACCGATAGCCCGATCAATGGAGCTAGAGAAATGAATCTCTATCAAAGGAACTCTCAAATCTCTAATGGTACCGAGGACATTGTGGACAAAACCATCCTGATTAACTCCCTCCACCTCTAGAGTAACTCCAAAGTTGGAGTGGATATGAGGACCCCATGCCACTGCCACGATTCGGTCACCATAAGTGGCTTTGAGCTGCATAGCAATTGAGCAGCTCTTTTTATGTACTTCCACTTGGTCTTTCTGATTCAGTATCCCATCTACCTCCTCCCCACAGATTGGTTTACAGCAGAGAGAACGGATATAATTTCTACGCCCATCTCTCGCCTCTAGGGTATAGAGTTTTTTGCGGTCCTCTGGAGCGATGCTAGGTACCTGGGTCTCATCCGAATCGAGCCACAACTGGCGGTCTTCGCTCATACGATTCCCCTTGTGCCGATCCTCTATTAATTGCTTGGTCAAGTCATCGTCTAGCGAGACCTCGCCCGACTGTACTGCGAGGAATAGATGCTCGGGTGTAGGGTAGCTCAGCACATGCCCAAAATTAGGGACCAAATCTCCCAACGCATACCCCTCTCTGTGGAGATGGGCTTCGAGAAGGTTTCGACCTCTTTGGATCTGCTTGGTACGAACATTACTCAGGTAATTACGAATATAACGCTTGGCTTGTGGACTAGTAACATACTCCAGCCACTCCTCTCTCGGCTGTACCTTAGAGGCAGTGAGCACTTCTATCTGGTCACCACTATGAAGGGGATAGTCGATATTAACCATCACATGATTGACCTTGGCACCAAGGCAATGATCGCCATACTCTCTACCTAGCTCATAAGCAAAGTCGAGCACAGTGTACCCTTGAGGTACTCTCAATTGGTCTCCCATCTTGGTGAATATCAGCATCTCCTCCGTGGTAAACTTGTACATCATTGTCTCGTAGTCGTCAGATGCACTAGGTCCAGGATTGCTGAGGAGTACCCTCACGTTATTGAGAATATTTTGCTCTATTTCGTCGATCTCTCCCGGGTGCTGCTTGTATCTCCAATGTGCTGCCAGTCCTCGCTCCGCCATTTCATGCATTCGCTTTGAACGGATCTGCACCTCTACCCACTCTCCGAGGGGTCCCATAACAGTGATATGGAGGGCTTGATAGCCATTTTCCTTAGGCTTGGTGAGCCAATCTCGAGTGCGGTCGTCCTTAATCCTAAAATGCCGGCTTATGGCTCGATAGATCCTAAAGCAATCATCGTATTCGGTATCATTACGAGTCGGCTCGAACACAATCCGGATGGCAAATAGGTCATAAATCTCATCAAAGGATAATTGCTTGGTCGTCATCTTTTTCCAGATGGAATAGATGCCCTTCATCCGATGCTGAATTTCGTAAACTAACCCAGTAGCTTCGAGGTCTTCGCGCACTTCGGCATAGAATAGCTGAAAGAGCTTGGAGCGCTTGGCACCGCTGCGCTCTATCTCCTCCTGTATCTCGATGTATTGCTGAGGATGGTCGTACTTAAGTGAAAGGTCATTGAGCTCACTCATAATATCGTACATACCCAGTCGCTCTGCGAGTGGAGCATAGAATAGGCGTGTCTCGGAGGCGATCTTTGCTTGCTTTGCCAATGGCATACTTCCTAGAGTACGCATGTTATGCAGACGGTCAGCAATCTTGATAATAACAATCCGCATATCATTATTGGCCGTCAGAAGGAGGTGACGGATATTTTCGAGCTGGGCCGAAGCATTCTCCTTACCCATCATCATCTCCGCCAAGATCTCACCGGAGAGCTTGGTGAGTCCATCCACAATACGAGCAATGGTAGGGCCAAACATATCACGGATATCCTGCACTGTATATTCGGTATCCTCCACTACATCGTGCAAGAGCGCCGAAGCGATGCTCGTGGAGCCCAGTCCTATCTCATTACAGCAAATGCTTGCAACTGCGATAGGGTGTAGGATGTAGGGCTCTCCACTCTTGCGCTTTGCCCCCTCGTGTGCTGCACGTGCCAGATTAAAGGCCTTGCAAATAACATCGGTGCGCTTCCGATGGTTTGAATTGAGGTAATCAGCCAGCAATTGATCAAAAGCTGATTGCACCACTACTCCATAATCCTGCTCTGACTGCATACTTATCTATTATAGGTCTTGTATTCCATACCTTAACAAAAGTACACAATTTTAATGAGATAATATAGCTATGACCAATTCGCCCTAGACAAAGAGGCCATAAGATCATCTGCAAAATATAGAGCTACCCCACTAGTCGCACAATAATCACAGTGCGACCACTAGGGTAGCTAAATCAATTTGCTCGTCTCCTACAGGCGATTGGCTCTGCCAGCCTCACCTGTATGCTATATGAGCAACGTTGCTAAATCAATACTCTAAACCTCTTGGAAGAGCCTTAGCAGTTTCGATCCACTTTTGAACCGACTTAAGAGGTGGGATACGACTCACTAGCTTTTTAGAGTTATTGACCTCCGCCATCTTCTGTACAAGGTTCTCGGCATTTCTATTGGCTAGCTCCTTAACAGTATCAACGCCAGCAGCCTCTAGTAGCTCGGCATACTGAGCTCCAACGCCTTGGATACGGAAGAGATCCACATGATTGGCCCATATAAGTATCTTATCCTCATTAATGCCAGTCGCACTAGCCAATTCTTTTCTCTGCTTCTTGGTTTTGGTTGCTTTCAGCAACTCGTCAGTCGTTTTGATACCTGCCTCTCTAAGCTTCTGACCAAAAGCTGAGCCAATGCCCTCTATCGCTTCAATCTTGTAATTTGCCATAGTAATAATACTTTCGTTTTTTGTTATTGAATTATTTGTAACTATCTCTTTTCCACAAATGTATAGAATATATTTGACTTAAGCAGCCTATTACCCCACTCTTTTTGCACCGCCAATTTATGAGATGATGCAACACACCTTTGGATCCACTACTTGATGCTATTTCACTAACCACCGAAATGCAAAGAAGAGATGGGCAAAAAGCGTCTTTACCCACCCATAGTGGCGACCCATTATCTCGAACCGCTCCTTGAGAGAGGCACGGTGATTTCGAGTGGTAGCTCCTTCCGAAAGGTAATCTGTCAGGATCAACCGACTATTATAAGTGTGCTGAGCATTTGACAAGATATTAAGACACCAATCAAAGTCGCTAGAAAAGCGGTAGCCAAGATTATAGCATGGCACTAAGTCTCTACGTGGATAGAAGGATTGGTGGCAAACCACCATCCCCTTTAAGAAACTGCGATAGGTAAGCTGCTCTGGGGTACTCAGGCGTCGGGGTCTGAGGAACTGTCTATTTTCATCGACGATATTTGTTTCTCCATAGATCACATCAGGCAAAGGGCTTTTGATCTGAGCAAAGACCTCTGAGAGGGTAGTTGGAGAATGAAAGGTATCACCAGCATTCATAAAACAGAGATAATCGCCTGTAGCTGCCTTAATCCCCTTATTCATAGCATCGTAGATCCCCCTATCTGGCTCACCTATAAAGCGATCGATATGACTTCGGTACTGCTCAATCAGCGCCACGGTACCATCAGTAGAGGCTCCATCCACCACTATATATTGAATATGAGGATAGGTCTGGCTTGCTACCGATTGGAGTGTATACCCTATCTCTCCTGCCGCATTATAGCAGACGGTTATCACACTTATAGATATCTTTTCTTGCATATCAAGAATAATAATGGTAATTTTGCACCGTGCATCTTCGTGCATAAATGGCCTCGTAGTTCAACGGATAGAACAAAAGTTTCCTAAACTTTAGATATGGGTTCGATTCCCGTCGGGGCTACTTTCTTTGCTCCACTTGGTATCGCTAAGCTACCAAGAGGAGCTTTTTTATTATGACCACTGCAAAGGTACCATAATCTAAATGATTAGTGGCCACTCAGGGTTGCGATATATTCTGTAAAACTAACTAATTTGTCGAGACAATCAGTCAGAGGGAAGTTAGTTCAGGACAACTAGAAGCTCCATGTGCTCTTATAATCACGATTCGCCCTCTTTGTGGTTCGGGCAGCTTATCTAGGACAAGAAAAAGCTATCTCTAGGCACCCAAAAAAACCTCTATACTAGTAGGGCAAAAGTTGAGATGCAACTAAGCAATCGGTGAGTTGCAACTAAGCAATTGCCGAGATGCAACAAAGCAAACGCT
>NZ_HF988935.1:19107-19695 GCF_000435035.1 Porphyromonas sp. CAG:1061
CCGAGATGCAACAAAGCAAACGCTTAGTTGCATCTCGGCAAACGCTTTTATATAACACTGAATTTCAATTAGTTATAAAACAGGCCTCTTTAACCCTATTTTAGCCTATTTTTCCACCTTATTTTCGCAGCTAGAAACCCCAAAATGGGAGTGTACCTTGGGTGGTTAAAAAGGATTCGATACTGGATAATCCTCGAAAAGAAGAGACCTACGATAGGCTCCTCTGAGGCGTAAAATCCGTAGCCTAATCGTAGTTATTACGGAATGTGGCAATAAGTTGTTATATTTACAGAAATGTGAAATCCAATAACTAGAAAACTATAATCAAATCAATATATGAGTACACTTGACTTCGCATTGCGCCTATTAGCTGCCATCGGAGCGGGCTTTATCATCGGTTTTGAACGTGAATGGAGGAGCAAGTCAGCGGGATTACGAACCATCACCTTGGTAACCATCGGTGCATCTCTCTATGTGCTTCTCTCCATCATGATTACAGATGCCAAAGGAGGCGACGTATCACGAATTATCGGGCAGGTAGTCACAGGTATCGGCTTCCTCGGTGGCGGTATCATTTTTAAGGAAGGG
>NZ_HF988935.1:19705-30874 GCF_000435035.1 Porphyromonas sp. CAG:1061
GTATCATTTTTAAGGAAGGGGTGAGTGTACGTGGACTCACTACGGCGGCTACCGTATGGTGTAGCTCCGCTATAGGTGCGCTAGCTGCAGGTGGCTTCTTTTACGAAACTCTATTAGGCACCCTTGCCATCTTGGCAGTCAATATCATCCTTGTCCCTATGAATGACTTCATCCATTCACTGAGCCGGAAGTACGAAACCAAATCACACAGTAGCTACGAAGACGATTAATGTGGCTTTGGCAGAAGTGCATACCATGGCTAGAATCCACGCTACAGACAAAACAGGAGAAATATTTCCCAGTATTTATATTTTTTGGTACCTTTGCAGTCGCAACTGCCTTAGCGAAGGCCTAGCCGAGTGCTAGAGCGTTGCAAGTGTTTAACTATTATATATTGAGTAGAGTTATGTACTTGAATTCGGAAAAGAAGCAAGAGATCTTCGAGAAGTACGGGAAGTCCAACACTGATACTGGATCCGCTGAGAGCCAGATAGCATTGTTCTCATACCGTATCTCGCATTTGACTGATCACATGAAGTCAAATAAAAAGGATCATAACACCTCCCGTGCACTCAAGATGTTGGTTGGTAAGCGTCGTCGCTTACTCGACTACCTAATGGAGAAGGACATTGAGAGGTATCGTGCTATCATTAAGGAGCTAGGCATCCGCCGTTAATAGTAGCGACACAAGATATTTCGGCAGTAATTTCGCCCATAGTTTTGTGGATTGAGAAATTATTGGTATCTTTGCCAACGCAAAGTTAACGAAGTGTCTTTGTAGAGACTAAAGCGGATTTTGCTTTTAGCTGGCCCATTCGTCTATCGGCTAGGACGCCAGATTCTCATTCTGGAAAGAGGAGTTCGATTCTCCTATGGGCTACAAGTTTTATAATTTTGAAGTAAGTAACTAAGAGATATGGCAAATCATAAGTCTGCGCTTAAAAGAGTAAGACAAAGCAGTACTAGGCGTGTTAGAAACCGTTATTACGGCAAGACAATGCGTAATGCTGTTCGTGACTTCCGCGCACTTACCGATGCTAGTGAGGCACAGAGCAAGTTGCCAGAGCTGAATTCGATTATTGATCGTCTAGCATCAAAGGGTAGAATTCACAAGAACAAAGCAGCGAACCTCAAGAGCTCTCTTGCACAGCATGTTAATACCCTAGCTGTCTAAACGCAGTAGAGTAAAGGATTGAGGGCTGACTATAAGTAGCAAAATATTTTTAGGTTTGGCCCATTCGTCTATCGGCTAGGACATCAGATTTTCATTCTGGAAAGAGGGGTTCGATTCCCCTATGGGCTACAAGAATACATCAATTGGATACATCCATTGACTAAGAACTCTTTTAATAGGATCTCTAACGAGGTCCTATTTTTTTGTACTAATACTCCAAGGTAAGATAGGTTTTGAGGTGGTCAATGGGATTGGCAGATGGGAGGCGATTCCAGAAGTCACCAAGTAGGGCGACACCTCCGAAGGGGATGCCGTGGAGTAGTGGCAACCTCTCTAGTGAGATACCACCAAGGGCTATCACCTTATCATCAATTATGGTGGATGTACGTAACTCAAGCGAGAATTGGGCAGGATAATTGGGCTTGGAAATACTATTGAATATAGGGCTTAGAAAGAGATAGTCCATCTGCTTGTGGTACCGCTCCACCTCCTCTAGTGAGTGGCAAGAGATGGAGGCAGAGAGTCCGATTGGTCGTTTAGAGAATGGGTGTCGTCGGTTGAAGTGTAACCCCGCCACTGGATATTCACTAGCGAGCTGATGGTGATCATGCAATACTATTTTAGATAAGGCTTCGGAAGAAAAACAATCCAAAAAGGCTCTGGTCTCCTCTATCGACCAATGGGGTCTCCTGAGATGACAACGATAAAGTCCCACTTCAAGGGCTTCTGAGATGACTTCCACCTCGTTTTCATTGGACTCTTCTGGGGTAATGAGGATCACTTTCATAGTCAATAAAAGAGGTGTGCCAGACCTAAATGGAGACTGTTGCACGAAGGCGATCTGCTGCGTTGCTTTCGGGATTCGGGCTCGGTCACGTACGTGAGTACGCTCCCAGCACCCTCACCCTCAGCGCCTTGCATCTCATCCTTCGTGCAAAGTCTCAGCACATTTGAATCAAATGTGCGAGAATGGCACTTCGTGCAACATTCTCAAATGGCTAGCACACCTCATAGAAAAGAGTGATTACTTCAATTGGTCAATGATTAGATTGGCTACCTTCTTACCGCTCATCAGCATACCGCCAAAGATAGGGCCCATACGTGGGGTACCATAAACAGCAGAAGAGGCCATACCACAGACATAGAGGCCTGGGTAGATCTCCTTAGTCCCTTCGACTACCATCTTCTCGCCAGTTATCACGTCAAGTGATTGCTCACCTACCACACCACCAGTGCTGGTATTGAGAGTAGCTCCGTTCTTCTTAGCCACTACCCGACAGATCTCGCTATCATGGCCAGTGCCATCGATCACATACTTGGCCATAATATTGAGGGGGTCAACGTGCATCCCTTCACGAAGTACGGGGGTCCAATTAACCACAACGCCACTGACCCTATTCTCCTTATACACCACATCCTCCACACTATAGCAATTGAATATGCGTGCACCGGCATGTACTGCATTGTACAGAAGTGCCGCAGTGCTCTCTACAGAGTCCATGGTATAGAGTTTATCTTGATATGGCTCATAATTGATGCCCATCTCCTTAATGATCTCAAGGGCTTCCTCTTGGATCACAATTTCATTGAACATCATTGCCCCACCCCACATACCACCACCGGGGGAGAGCTTGCGGTCAAATTGTGCTACCTTAAGCCCAGCCTTTGCCAGATAGTAAGCAGCGACAATGCCAGATGGACCTCCGCCAACAATGGCAACATCAAGGTCCAAACAATCATTTAACTTCTCGAAATAACGGGTGATAATCCCTTGAGATACTAGTTTCTCCATTTTTGTTTGTTATTTATTTTGGTTACACGCTTCATCAAGTGTTTGGCTGATCCTCATAGCACAGAAATTTGGGCCGCACATAGTGCAGAAGTTCTTGTCCGTAGGATTGCTCTTTCTATAATACTCCTCGGCACGCTCAGGGTCTAGCGAAAGGTTGAATTGGTCCTTCCATCTAAACTCATAGCGAGCAAGGCTCAGTGCATTATCACGTATGGGAGCTGCAGGATGCCTCTTGGCGAGGTCGGCCGCATGGGCAGCAATCTTATAGGTGACCACACCTGTGCGAACATCATCCTTATCGGGCAGACCGAGGTGCTCCATCGGGGTAACGTAGCAGAGCATTGCGGTGCCATGCCAACCTATCATCGCTGCTCCAATAGCACTGGTGATATGGTCGTAAGCAGGTGCAATGTCGGTGACTAATGGGCCGAGTGTATAGAATGGCGCTCCGTGGCACTTTTCAATCTGCCGAGTCATATTCTCCTCAATCTTGTGCATAGGCACATGACCAGGACCTTCGATAAACACCTGCACATCCTTTGCCCAAGCTCTCTCTACCAGTTCGCCCATGGTATCCAACTCTGCAAATTGTGCTG
The DNA here is from genome assembly GCF_000435035.1 of Porphyromonas sp. CAG:1061. NCBI lineage: Bacteria > Pseudomonadati > Bacteroidota > Bacteroidia > Bacteroidales > Porphyromonadaceae > Porphyromonas > Porphyromonas sp. CAG:1061. Next base: position 23,268 of record NZ_HF988935.1, read on the forward strand.
CATCATTGGCATCGTAGGTAGAACCAGGTCGCAACCCGTCACCGAGGGAAAGCGCCACATCGTATTGGCGGCAGATATCACAAATATCATCAAAGTGACTGTAAAGGAAGCTCTCCTCTTGATGCACTTTGCACCACTTAGAGATAATACTACCACCACGACTAACGATGCCTGTAAGTCGAGTATCCGCAAGATTGATATTCTTAAGTCTGATACCGCAATGGATGGTGAAGTAATCAACCCCTTGCTCACACTGCTCTATCAAAGTCTCCTTGAACACCTCCCAAGAGAGGTCTTCCGCCTTTCCATTCACCTTCTCAAAAGCCTGGTACATAGGTACCGTGCCGACAGGAACTGGGCTATTCCTTAGGATCCATTCACGTGTCTCTGTGATATTCTTACCGGTAGATAGATCCATAATGGTATCGGCACCCCACTTACAAGCCCATATTGCCTTCTCCACCTCCTTCTCCATATCTGAAGCCATAGGAGAGTTACCGATATTGGCATTGATCTTAACGAGAAAGTTGGTACCAATAATCATTGGCTCCGCCTCGGGGTGCTTGTGATTAGCGGGGATCACCGCCCGTCCACTTGCTACCTCAGAGCGAACAAATTCGGGCGTGATATGGCTCTCAACGCCCACCTCTTGGCACTTCATATTCTCCCGAATCGCCACATACTCCATCTCGGGAGTGATGATATTATTCTTGGCATAATAGAGCTGCGTCTTATCTCGCTTCATACTCCACAGCTCTCGAAGCCGTGGCAGACCCTTCTCTAGATCAATAGCTATTTCGGGATCACTGTACGCCCCACTGGTATCATAGAGCACGACCGCTGGATTTTCACGCTTCGTACCATCCTTCTCCACTGTGGGCAACTGCGTTACCTCTCTCATCCCCACTTGTATCTCTGGGAATAGCTCACCAGGGACATATATTTTACTGGAGTTGGGATAGGTAATCTTTAGATTCTGTTTCATTGAGCTTGTATTATATTGATTAATTCCTCTGTCATCTCTTCAGGGTTATCGGCTTTTAATATGGTGCCACTGATGGCAATACCAGAAGCACCCGCCCGCATTAGGGCAGGGATATCCTCCTTTTCTATGCCACCGATTGCAACGACGGGTAGATGAATATCAGCCTCTCTCATCTTCTCAAAAAGCTTTTGATATCCCTCTAGTCCTAGTGTGGGGGCAAGGTTTTTCTTCGTTGTGGTAAAGCGATAGGGTCCACAGCCGATATAATTGGCACCACTCTTATAATGGAGTAAAACGTCCTCAAAAGTATTAGCGGTACCCCCAATAATCGCCTTCGGACCTAGTATCCTACGTGCCTCTACGATAGGCATATCTTTGAGGCCAAGGTGCACACCATCTGCCCCTAACTCCTTCACAAGATCTACATGGTCATCGATAATAAAAGTAGCAGAATACCTAGTACATAGACCTCTTACCACCCTTCCTACGGCAAGCAGCTCCTCACGGCTAGCCTCCTTCATTCGCAACTGAATCCAGCGACACCCTCCTTGGAGTGCCAGATACGCTCCCTCCACGTAAGAGTAGTGCTCCGTTTCAGCCGTAATAAATTGCAGACCTTTCATCTCTTGATACTACTTTGAGGTTGGAAAAAATGATCCACTGGGCCATGGCCTTTGCCAATAGCGACCCTCTTGCCAGAATTAAGGGCCTCGGAAAGATACTCCTTGCCCTGTTCAATGGCCTTTTCTAGCGAAAGCCCACGAGCAATATAGGCAGTAATAGCGGCAGAAAGTGTGCAACCAGTACCATGCGTATTCATCGTGTCAATTCTCGACTTACTAAAGGTGGTCACCCCCTTATCGGTAAATAGGTAGTCCGTAGCTTCAGTATCGGCAGTATGCCCACCCTTGATTAAGACGGCTTTAGTGCCCAATGCCAAGAGATATTGACCCGTCTCATAAAGAGCCGATTGAGAATCTATCTTCACTCCAGACAGCACCTCAGCCTCCATCAGATTGGGAGTGATGAGCGTTGACAAAGGGAGCAACCTTTGCTTTAGCACCTCCTCCGCCTCCTTACTCAGGAGACGATCACCACTAGTAGCAACCATTACAGGATCCACCACTAGCGGGATATCTACTTGCTTGAGGGCAGTAGCAACAGTCTCAATAATAGTGGTATTAAATAGCATCCCCGTCTTAATGGCAAGCGGTGGAATATCCTCAAAAACTGCTTGAAGCTGCAGAGCCACCATCTCTGCCGATACCGGTTGTACCTCCAATACCCCTTGCGTATTCTGGGCAGTCACCGCGGTAATTACCGACATAGCATAGCACCCGAGTGCCGACATCGTCTTGAGGTCAGCCTGAACGCCTGCCCCTCCCGAGCTATCGGAGCCCGCGATCGTAAGCGTTGGTATATACTTCACATTCATCATACAAAATAAAGTAACAGCCATAGAGTTGTCTCCTCGAAATGAGGTACACAACTCTATGGCTGTTACTCGTTAACTGCAAGAGCCCCAACAGGCCTCTTTCTCCCTACGGTAGCATTATCTACATCAGGTTCTACGGGTATAATCTCAGCTCACAAAGTAGTTGTGGCACCCCTTCGCTGGTCCTCTCTCCAGCTAATTCACTATTTCCACTTACAAACCTAGTCTATTTATTTGTAACTACCAAATATCATCCCCAAAAGGATGAATCACTGGTATTGATACGCGCTTCTCCGTGCCGGCTGGACGGATTAGCAGAGAGAAGCGACTACCGTCGCCTAGTATCCTATCCTCGGGCAATGGTGCCCCTTGACCACAAGAATTACCGCCTAGCCCGGTAACTCCTAGATCCAAATGGATATAAGTGCCAGAGCTCTTAGGAAGTTGATGAGGGTGCGGTGCCAACATCAGCTCGAGCGGTGTCCAAGGGAGCACACTTGCCGACATCGTCCCCTCAGCGATAAAGGCGAGCCCATGGCCATTGGCATCGGTCACCTCCGTCCATCTCACCCCCTCACGGTTGCCCATACTCTGAGGCTTAGGGAAAGGAATAAACTGCTCCGCCACACGGCTCTTGTATAGCCCTACGTGAGCACCCGCATCTCGGTCGTTATAATTATTAAGCGGACCACGACCATAATAAGTGAGCTGGTCAAACTGTGGTGCCATAGCCAATTCATAGCCCAATCGAGCAAGATTCACCCCCTTCTTATTAGAAGTGATATTGGCGGTGAGTGCTATAGAACCATCGGGATAGACCGTCCATACCTGAGTGGTGACAAACTTAAAGTCCTGCTCCCCCTCGACTGTATCAATCTCAAAATGTCCAGTATATCCGCCCTTCAGCTGATAACGATTCGGCGCCTGACTCTCCACCACATAGAGGATAGATATAGAGCCATCCTGATTGCGATGAACCTCCTTACTCATCGCCTTATGCGATAAGTTGTGCAGACCATTTTCAATCCAGCCATCCCTAGCCCAGTTATCATTATCCACCGGTGCTCTAAAGGCCGAAAGGCGAGGTCCATTGCCAGCAGTAATCAGTGCCACACCATCATAAGTGTATTGCTCTATCGACCCCGTAGCGTCATCAAAAGAGAGCTCAAACTTATCCCCCTTGAGGGTACTTCCCTTGAGCTGTAGAGGCGATGCCCCAGCAGATAGGTCTGATAGCTGTAGATAGTGGTCTCGCTCCTTCAGAAGGAGTTGCTCCTCCATCTGTACAAAACCCGCTTTTGCCCACGGACGATCCTGCTTCAGACGAAGCTCGAAATTAAGGAAAAACTCCTCCGGCTGCTCCATCACTTGTGGACGGTTTAAAGGCAATTCAATAGTCGCCTTGCTCCGCGGCTGGATGGTAGGCATCGGCACCACCTTTTCGGCTACAGCCTCACCCTCACGCATCAACTTCACCACCAGCTCCAAATCATCTAGCGTCGTGAAGTACCGCTTATTAAAGATAGAGATCAGCCCCTTCCCCAAGTCCACCTCCTCGACAGCCACATTCTGGTACACCTTCTTCACCTCCTGATACTCAGGCTTCGGGGTGAGGTCGGGCAGGATCACCCCATTCATACAAAACATACCATCATTTGGCGTGTCTCCGAAGTCCCCACCATACGCCATATACCGCTCACCAGTAAGGGTATCGTAGGTGTAGATAGATTGATCCACCCAATCCCAAATGGCTGCTCCGCAGAAGAAGTTGGTACTCTCCATCGCCTCCCAATAGTCGGCCAAGTTACCCCCAGCATTACCCATACTGTGGGCATACTCACTGATATGGAAAGGGTATTTGATATCGTAGGTACCTTTTACCGCCTCCCTCGTCCATGCGATAGAGGGGTATTGATTAGAGCCCATATCCACGATGCTATTATTCCGCTCGTATTGCACGGGTCGGCTAGGATCAAATTGGTGTAGAGCCTCGTAAGCCGCCTTGAAGTTATCGCCAGGACCACCCTCATTACCCAGCGACCAGATTACGATGGAAGGCGAATTGACCGTAGCAGCCGCCATCTCCATCACCCTTGCCACATGCGCATCTCTAAACTCAGGCACGTGCGAGAGCGACGCATCTCCATAGTAGTAGCCATGGCTCTCCACATTGGCTTCATTCTCTAGGTAAAGCCCATAGAGATCGCAGAGGTAATACCAAATAGGCGTATTGGGATAGTGCGAAAGCCGCACATGATTGATATTGCCCCTCTGCATCAAAGCGATCTCCTGTAGCATCCGCTCCTTAGAAATCGTCTGACCCGTCTCGGGGTCCGTCTCATGTCGGTTCACTCCCTTCAGCTTCACCGTCTTACCATTCACATAGAAATACCTTCCGGCAAGACCAAATTCGTCCTCCTCGGCGGGTGTCTCCTTGATCACCACCTCTCTAAATCCAGTGACGATAGAGGCGGTCTGCGTCACCCTTCCACGCCGATCCAAAAGCTCCACAATAAGCGTATAGAGATGAGGCGCCTCAGCACTCCAAAGGGCTGGCTCCTTGAGTTCCAACTTCCCCGTCACCACCTTGTATTCATTGGCCTTAACATTTGGCACATCAATAGCAAGCGAGGCACCGGTAAGGTGATTGCTCTGTGAATAAAGATCATTCCGATAGAGTGTGTAGCGGAGTTGATACCCCTTCAAGCTCCTCTTGCTCTGATTGCGAAGCTCCGCCGTCAATTTCAGTGCTCCCTCCTTGTAATCATGGCTCAATGAAGGGATGGCGATCAAATCCCTAATATGTGCCTCGGGCTGAGCTGTGAGGTAAACCGAACGGAAAATGCCAGGCAGGCGGAACATATCTTGTGCCTCGAGAAACGATCCATCACTGCTACGATATACCTCCACCGCCACCTTATTCTCCCCCTTCACTAGATAGGGAGTAATATCAAAGGCAGCACGATTGCGTGAGTTTTTGCTAAAGCCTACATACTGCCCATTAATCCATAGGTAAAAGAAACTATTTACCCCATCAAAATTGAGCATCACCCGCTCCCCCTGCCAATCTTCGGGTAGCGTGAAGCTTCTCACGTACGAGCCCACCTCGTTACGATGCTTATAGGTGGTCCAAGTAGGGTCCGGCTCCCGCATCACCCCACCCTTCCAATCGCCTACCTTTACGGTATGATGAAAGATAAAAGGCTGATTGACATAGATCGGGGTACCATACTTCAGGGAGCCATCCTTTTGGATCCCCTCCACATTCCACGCACTCGGCACCTCGATATCATCCCATGTAGAAGTATCAAAGGTCGTTTTGTAAAACTCCATGGGCCGCTCCGAAGGGTTGCCCACCCAGTGAAACTTCCAGATCCCATCAAGGCTCTTGTAGTAGGCACTCTCCTCTGAAGGGAGGTAGGCACGAGCCCCCTCGTGGCTCTTAAAGCTAAAAAAGTAAGCCCTCGGCTGCTCCTTATTATAGCTCAGCTGAGTAGGCGACTCCCACTCACGCCCTGTAGGGCTTTTCATATTCCCATATTCAAAGCCCGCAATCTTGTGGAGCTGCTGGGCACCCACTTCTCCTCCCCACATAGAAAGAGCAAGGAGTAGTAGGGCAAGCCTAGTCATTCGAATAGTCCGCATCATTCCTTTTTAATCCTTATACCCAACCGTTCAGTTTCACGTATCAAACAGTTTCGTTTCACGTATCAAATAGTTCCGTTTCATATATAAAAAGAAGTGGCAGGCATGCATCCACTGCACACCCACCACTTCTCCTAATGATCACATTATAGGCCAATATTATGGTCTATCCTTTCAAATTCTGCTTACTTAATAACGCCAAGTTCGCGACCCACCTTCTCAAAGGCAGCCACCGCTCTATCAATATGCTCAGGCTCGTGGGCAGCAGAGAGCTGTACACGGATACGTGCCTCGCCCTTTGGTACCACTGGATAGTAGAAACCAGTCACATAGATACCCTCCTCTAGCATACGAGCAGCAAACTTCTGGCTCAGTGGGGCATCGTAAAGCATCACAGCACAGATGGCACTCTGAGTAGGCTTGATATCAAAGCCCAGCTCCAGCATCTTGGTGCGGAAGTGCTCCACATTGCCCATTAGCTTAGTGTGGAGGTCATCACTCTCCTCTAGCATCTTGAAGAGCTCGATACCAGCACCCACAACTGCAGGAGGTAGAGAGTTACTAAATAGATATGGACGGCTTCTCTGGCGAAGGAGCTCAATAATCTCCTTACGACCAGTAGTAAATCCACCTACCGCACCACCAAACGCCTTACCAAGGGTACCAGTGATGATATCAATGTGTCCGTAAAGGTCGAACTTCTCCGAAACACCTCTACCGGTCTTACCAACCACACCAGCGGAGTGGCACTCGTCCACCATCACAAGGGCATCGTACTTCTCAGCCAAAGCACAGATCTTATCCATAGGAGCCACATTACCGTCCATGGAGAAGACACCATCAGTCACGATGATACGGAAACGCTGTGCTTGAGCCTCTTTCAGACGCTCCTCCAGCTCCTTCATATCGCCATTGGCATAGCGGTAGCGCTTTGCTTTACATAGCCTTACACCATCAATAATAGAGGCGTGATTAAGACTATCACTAATTATGGCATCCTCATCCGTGAGAAGTGGCTCAAATACACCACCATTGGCATCAAAGCAAGCAGCATAAAGGATGGTATCCTCAGTGTGGAAGTAGCGACTGATCGCAGCCTCAAGCTCTTTGTGAATATCCATAGTACCGCAGATAAAGCGAACTGATGATAGTCCAAATCCACGTCTGTCCATTGTCTCCTTAGCGGCCTTAAGAAGTCGCTTGTTGTTGGAGAGCCCTAGGTAGTTATTGGCACAAAAGTTGAGCACTTTCTTATGCTCCCCATTTTGATCCACAGTAATTTCTGCAAACTGCTCACTTGTAATGATGCGCTCCTCCTTGTAGAGACCAGCTTCTCTTGTCTCTTTTAGCTCTTTCTGAAGGTGTGCTTTGATAGATCCGTACATAATATTAATACTAATTTTATAGTTAGATGTGTGGTAATGAATACCTATTATTTTTCGTTCCCTCAAAGATACCTATTATTCTACAATTCACCTCAGCAACCACTCATATTTTTGTGATCGTAGACTCAAATTACTAGTGCAATTTACTTATTATTTT
>NZ_HF988936.1:0-2719 GCF_000435035.1 Porphyromonas sp. CAG:1061
TGGGGCTTACACACTTTTTAGGGACAGTATCATAAGAAAACCCCGAAAGGGGTTTCACGGTGTAATAACCCAGGCTTCCCCCTGAGGGCAAGCGAAAGCGAGCCATAAGGTGAAGCTTGGGTAGCAAAGACCAATACAATCACACTACCCCGAAGGGGTTGCATATAGATAACAACCTATGAATCTTAAAGTGCAACCCCTTTGGGCTTCTACCACCAGCACCCGACAGGGTGCCATTCAGCTAGCTTCCATTCGAGGCTCGCAGAGCCGAAGACTGGGGGTAAACGATACCCACCCGCAATAATCTTTGTTACCTACCTTTAAATATTCCTGTTTCGTTGTCACGATTCCATACACCCTTTTGATCTGATTGATATTTACGTCCGCGCGAAAGATTCCACGTTAGATTCAAGGAGATCATATTTCCCCATTCTGGAATATATACAGTTAAATCTTTCTTGACGAATTGAGAGTGCGTAGCCTCTCCGAAAGTAGAGCCATTTTTTAGAAATAGATGAGAGCCATAAAGACCAATGGAAAGGTTTTGGGTCAGTTTATAATTCACTTGTGCTTCTATGTTTTGACCAGTGGTATTCTCACTTTCCCCATTAAAGTTTCTTTCCTTTGCAGACCAAGAAGCTCTGAAGTTCCATTTGCCTAAAAACAGTTTCGAGCCAACATATCCCCATAGTCGATGGAAGTTGTGGGTATAATTATTTCCTACGCAACGAGATAGCAGGGACGAGAATCCGCCATCCAATGTCAGAACATTGGGTATAACATAAAGTTGAACATTAGTATAGTTCCAAAAGTCGGCTGCAGATTTCTGCTGTTCATAGCCAAAATCAAACCATGTTCTCCCATTTGCGTCGCTATTTCTCGTTATTTCTTCTAAGATAGGCTTTCGGCTATACGTGTGTCCCGTTGTATTTTCAATATAGAAGTACTTATGCTCGTAAGAGAGGGTTAGCGTCTGTGTATATCTGCTGAAAGGTTTTAAGTTGGGATTACCTACATGATATTCGTATTCATTCGACTGCTGCCTGTTATTACTCAAATTAGCCAAAGATGGTGCATTGGGGGATATATTGAAGACATATCGTATGTTTCCCTTGCCCAGAAAAGGATAGCTGAGACTTAGGGATGGGCGTAAAAGGAAGTAATGATAACTCTGTGTCCCCTGCGAATAATATTGATAGCTACCTCCTATACCAACCAAATAACGTAGGTTGCTGGATGTTCCTGAGATCTGGGAATAAAGATAGGTACTGCTGTTGTGCATATCATTGATAATGTCAGAAGTCCCTGTATATTTATTTTTGGTATAGCCCTGCAGGTGACTGATTCCAGAAGTCCATCTGGATCTACCCAAAGGCTGACTATACTTTACGTCACCAATAAGAGAATAGCGTTTGCCGTCTGTATCGTAGCCATATTGTGATGTCGGCAAGTCAAAATCTTCTTTATCAAAAGTCTTAAAGCTATATCCATATTTCGTATCATACATGGTACCCACTAAATTGAAGGTCAATGTACGATTTTCCTTAAAATAGCGCCTAAAGAACAGATCTATCGTTGGCGAGAAATAATGTTCAGTAGGTTCAGTCAAAGCGTAATATGTAGGCTTACCAGTTTCATAAATTCGCTGGCGGTGTCCTCTGTTTGGGCTGTTATATAAGTGACAGCTTACCTGTGCCATAAAGGTATACTGTCCCTTCTTTGTCAAATCATAGGTAATACCGAAATCATGGTTTGCGTATGCCAATTTTGTATTCATTCCTTCACGGCGTATTTCGTGAAGGTTTCCATCAGCTAAAGTATAGGTATCCGTTTGGTCAATGCGTCTTCGACTTAAATTTGAAAAGTCATTCTGATAGTAAATTCCCCATTTGGACAGACGGTGATTATATTGAGCATAGATATAATTCTGTCCATTCAATGTCGTCACAGCATCATTTAGATTAAAACCTATAGACATCCCTTTCATACGAGGCTTAACGACAAAATTAATGATAGCAGTGGGTGTATCCAGTCCAAATTCTACACCAGGATTATCAATATACTCGATACGCACAACCTCATCAGGTCGCAGGGCAACGACATCGGCCTGCGAGGCACGCTTTTCGTTGATAAAAACAGGAACACTTCCCGAGCCACGCTTCTCCACCTTTTTGCTTGCCATATCTACATAAATACCGGGTAAATTAACCTTATCTATGAGATCATAGCCAGAGTTTGAACGCTTAATGATATCTTGAGATGGAAACAGTAGCTTTCTATCCACTTTATTGATAAATCTATCAGCCATGACCGTTACCGCTTCGAGGACGTTTTCCTCCAATCGTAGTGTATCAAGCTCAATCGCTTTCGGCATTTTCTGTAAAGAAAGCAGGTAGGGAGCATAGGCTGCATGTCTAATTTCAAGAATACAATCTTGTCCTTCGAGCATTTTTGTTTCCACACTGAATATTCCTTTCTTGTTTGAAGTAGAAATACTCTTATCTGGCTTCCCCTTGCTGCTCAGTGTAATAGAGGCACCACAGACAGGCTGCTTCTCCCCATTAACTATTGTACCTGTAACTTGCGCAGAGCAAACTTTACCTATCAATAGCGTGATAGTACATATAATAATTAGCAGAAATCTATTATTCATAATATTGTTGTTTGTTGCTCATTTTTCTGAATATTGTCCCAAAAAAGTGTGTAAGCCCCAATAATG
>NZ_HF988937.1:0-2630 GCF_000435035.1 Porphyromonas sp. CAG:1061
GGGGCTTACACACTTTTTTGGGACAGTATCCTGGAGAAATTATTATTCGCAATTTGAGGGCATACAGCCTGACAGATATTTATTATTTAGATATAAGAAACATGAGACAATCTACTTTTCCCTTATCCATACTATTGGCCATTGTATTGGCATCATCATCATTTACCCTATTTGCACAAGAAACCAACCAAAAGAATGGGCAAAAACCTTTGGTCATCTTAGGGCGTGAGGCGGAGCGTTGTGAAACGCTTTTAGAGCATCTGCGAGCTGCGACAGATGTGGTGGACTTTCAAGCCTTACCAGTGATTGAAACCGAAGCCGAGGACTTTGTGATTCCTACCGTTGAGGTAGGGAAAAAGCCCGTATTCCTATTTACCTCACCTCGGGGAGTCGAGTATTTCTTTGTTAAGGAGACCCTGCCAAAGGATGCCTTCGTAGTAGCTCTAGGTAAAGGAACTCAGAGAATAATAGAGAGCCATGGTGCCGAGTGCCACCTAGTAAGTAGTATAGAGACCACCAAGGGGATGGCTGAGGAGCTAGCCAACTATTTTGGAAGCTTAGATAGACCCATCACTGACTTTCACTTTATCCAGCCCACCTGTGACATCGCAGGTCGAGGAATTCAGAAGCGTCTTGAATCCTTAGGAGCCATCTTTACACGCGTGGAGAGCTATCGTGTGATTCCTCACCCCCAGCTTAGAGAGGAGCTCTCTCAGTTAACTGAGGCTCCCCGATTGGTCCTATTCTACAGTCCAAGCGGGGTACGTGCTTGGAAGGAGTCCTCAGAGTTGCTACCTGCTGCAGCAAGCATAGGTCCTGTCACCTCTAAAGTGCTCAAGGAAAATGGGTTTGATGTGATCTGTGAGTCACCCACACCTCATGAGGAGGATTTAGTCGCAACGGTATTGCGTGCCTTGTCTCTCATCGTTGCTGCTAAGTAATCTCTTGCTCGTATTGCCCTTAATCGTTGTCAGACTATACATCTGAAGCTACTTGTTATTGAAAAAGACTTGACTCGCTGGTATTAAGAAAGTCTAACCAGTTGTTGGCTTTTTTAGATAGAGAATGGTACTTCGTGCAACATTCTCATAGATAGCTTTCATTTTCGGTTGCTCATTAGTTGTTTTGTATATGAAATAAGGGGGTGAAAAACTTTGTGTACCAAACAGAAATGTTTTAGGTATCAAATAGAAATACTTTAGGTACCAAACAGAAATGTTTTGTGTACCAAATATTTTATCACTTTACTAGCTCCTTAAGTCGTTGTAAAATCTTGGTCTGTATCTTTTGAGTCAGTGCCTTGGAACGACCGATAAAAGGACGTTTGGGCATGGTGAAAGGCTTCTTGCCGTAGATCTTAGCCTTACCGCCAAATTGATGCACTGCTGCATAGGGGGTGCTATTGATGATGTGGACACCATTGGATAGTATCTCCATACGAGTGGTACGGCGTAGCTCACGAGTCTCTCCGTGCAGGATGGGTGCATTCATACGCTCTGGGCTTCGCTTTCCCGTCTGCCCCGAGTGACCAAACCATGGCGAATCAGGTTTGCGACGCTCCACCTCTTTCCAAGGGTTGAGGACACTATCCACAAAGCCTCCCTTCTCAAAGTTCTCATCAAAGTGATTGAGAGCTGTACGCCCCATATCTATCTTGACGCCCTCTCCCTCCACGTACTTCCTTACCTCCGCCATCTTTTGAGGAAACATTTTGGCAAATTGAGTGATATCCATTTGGTTATATCTTATTTGTTAGTTATCTTTGCAGTGAGACCTAAGCAGATGATCGCAGTTGGTAGCGATAGGTTAGGGGATTAATTCCCCGCCTATATCGACGGGTTCGAGTCCCTCCTGCTTAAGTCTCATTTTATTTTCTTGTACTGCAACACTTCCTTTTCTAACACAACTCCGATCGTGATAAAATCAAGGAAGTATTCCTTGCTCTCTCTATCCCTTTGTAGTCTAAACACGTATTTTAGGGCTTTTGCACCATCTCTATATTTGACTCCAGTCACAATTGAGGAGTTGGTTTTATCTATTCGCCATTCATCAAAAGAGAGGAGGTCTTGTTTATATCTCTGTAGTAGTTCCTCTAGTGGTAACGTTTTGCCCAAAGCTACTTTGGTGTCTCTAGTGGCGTGCAGTAGTTGCTTGTCTACGGTTCTTACTTCACTATAAGTTTTCCCTTCAATCTTGAGAGGTTGATTGATATTCAAATACGTCTCAAAGTTTTCAGCTCTACGAGTTACCAATAGCCGTTTGCAAAGCTCCTTATAGGTTACTTTTTTCTCTTTATCTCTACTGACTTTCCTCGCCAGCTGGTGCATAGGGCATAGCTTGCTAGTGTCGTCTGCCAGCTTAGCTCCCTTCAACAAGCCTTGCCTACGACATTCGGGGCAGGTGGGTAGTCCTTGCCCCTTAGTGTAGGGGTGCTTGTGGAGGTCAAAGAGACTGCCACTCTTACCAGGGTTATTCGCCAGCCCATCCTTAGGCTCATCCTTGAGTGAGCCATCAGGCAGAGCGGTAGGGGCTTTGTCGGTAGGGCGGACACGGCACTTGCAATTCCAATCAAGCGGAGTGGTATATGCCGTAAATGAAAAAGGCGAGAAGTCGATTGACTTCTCGCCTTT
>NZ_HF988937.1:2643-4609 GCF_000435035.1 Porphyromonas sp. CAG:1061
GATTGACTTCTCGCCTTTGCTGTCGCGCAGGGACTCGAACCCCGAATTAAAGGACCAGAATCTTTTGTGTTACCATTACACCACGCGACAGTGTCAGTGGTATCTCTACCCTTTCGGTGGCAAAGATACCACAAAAATATTAATTAGCCAATGATTGATTTATGAATTTCATCTCATTGTCTACATAATCAAGTTGTATCGCCTTATCCTTTTGGATTTTCTCCTCTAAGACTGCGATAGATAGGGGGTTCATCACCTCTTTTTGGATCACTCTCTTTACTGGTCGAGCACCGTATTGTGGGTCAAAACCAAGCTCTGCAATGTGCTCTACCGCCCTATCGGTATAGGTGAGCGTGATGCCATTTTCGGCAAGTGATTTAATCACCCTATCCAGCTGTATACGTACCACCTCAGCTATCTGCTCCTTATTCAATGGGTGGAATACAATGGTCTCATCAATACGATTGAGGAACTCTGGCCTTATTCGCTCCTTTAGGAGTGACAATACCTGTTTCTCCGTCGTCTCTTCTATTTCACGGGCATTATCTGCGGTCAACTTCTCAAAGTTGTGCTGGATAATATCCGAACCCATATTAGAGGTCATGATGATGATGGTATTCTTAAAGTTGACGGTGCGGCCTTTATTGTCCGTAAGTCGTCCATCGTCAAGCACCTGCAATAGCACATTGAAGACATCGGGGTGCGCCTTTTCAATCTCATCAAAAAGCACTACTGAGTAGGGCTTACGCCTAATAGCTTCGGTGAGCTGTCCACCCTCTTCATAGCCTACGTATCCTGGAGGTGCTCCTACCAGACGTGAGGCGGAGTGCTTCTCTTGGTACTCACTCATATCGATGCGCGTCATCATATCCTGATCATCGAATAGAAAATCTGCCAGTGCCCTTGCTACCTCCGTTTTACCTACACCTGTGGTACCGAGGAATAGGAAAGAACCGATAGGCTTCTGTGCATCTTGCAATCCTGCACGGCTTCGTCTTACCGCATTAGCAATTGCTTCAATCGCTTCATCCTGTCCTACTACTCTCTTGTGGATCTCCTTCTCTAGGTGCAGTAGCTTGGTACGCTCCGAAGTCATCATCTTGGAGACCGGGATATTGGTCCACTTAGAGACTACCTCTGCGATATCCTCAGCATCAACGACCTCCTTGATGAGGGCTGAATCACCTTGAATCTCGTGGAGTTTTTGCTCTGCTGTATCAATACCCTTTTGGAGCTCCTGAATCTCACCATATCTGATCATCGCTACACGCTCGTAATTTCCATCACGCTCAGCTTGCTCTGCCTCGAATTTGAGGTTCTCTATCTTCGCTTTATTTTGCTGGATAGTATCCATTTGGTTCTTTTCACGCTCCCACTTACTGGTAAGGGTCGATTGCTCCTCCTTGAGAGTGGCTATCTCCTTATCAAGTTGCGACACCTTATCGGTATTGCCCTCCATCTTGATCGCCTCGCGCTCAATCTCTAACTGTTTGATCTTACGAAGGCACTCATCGAGCTCCTCGGGGAGTGAATCCACTTGCATCCTTAGTCGAGCTGCTGCTTCATCCATAAGGTCAATTGCCTTATCGGGTAAGAATCGATCTGTAATGTATCTACTAGATAGTCTCACAGCTGCGATGATGGCGTCGTCAAGGATACGCACTTTGTGGTGATTTTCGTACCTTTCCTTTAGTCCACGCAATATGCTGATGGTAGAGAGCTCATCTGGTTCGTCCACAGTGACTATCTGGAAGCGTCGCTCCAGTGCTTTATCCTTTTCAAAATACTTACGGTATTCATCAAGGGTGGTTGCACCGATCGTGCGGATCTCACCTCTCGACAATGCAGGCTTCAGGATATTGGCAGCATCCATAGCTCCTTCACCGCCACCGGCACCTACTAGTGTGTGGATCTCATCGATGAATAAGATCACCTCGCCCTCCGACTTTTTTACTTCATTCACGAC
>NZ_HF988937.1:4645-7319 GCF_000435035.1 Porphyromonas sp. CAG:1061
AAGCGCTCCTCAAACTCACCCTTGTACTTAGCTCCTGCCACCAGAGCACCCATATCGAGCGAAAATATCTGCTTGCTCTTAAGGTTCTCTGGCACGTCACCACGCACGATACGCCTTGCCAACCCTTCGGCAATAGCGGTTTTTCCTACTCCTGGTTCACCTATCAGGATAGGATTGTTTTTAGTTCGCCTACTCAATATCTGCAACACACGGCGGATCTCATCATCACGCCCTATGACGGGGTCAAGCTTGCCACTCCTCGCTTGTTCGCAAAGGTTGATGGCATACTGACCAAGTGCGTCGTAGGTATTGTCGGCACTAGGGTTATCTGCTTTTGCTCCGTTTCTTATATTCATAATGCTTTCCTTTAATCTCTTTTCATTTACTCCACTAGCTTTTAGTAATCGGCTAGCGGTATTCTCCTCTTGTAATAGTGCCAAAAGTAGGTGCTCTATAGCGACAAACTTATCGCCCATCTCACCAGATATCTTTTCAGCACTCTGTAGTAGTTTGACGGTATCGTTAGATAGATAGGGCTCGCCCCCTTCCACGCGTGGAAGCTTCCTTACCGCTTCATCTACGTTGGCACGAAGCCTCTGAAGATCGCCTCCTGCCTCTGGGATGCTCTTCTCTATCAAATGACCACCGCCATTGAGCAGTGCCTGTAGTAGGTGTAGTGGCTCAATCGCCTGCTGTCCTAACTCTTTGGCACTTTGTATTGTCGCTTGAATTATCTCCTGCGACTTAATTGTATATTTTTCCCAATTCATATATTCTTATGCTATTTATTATCGTTTTTACATATAGTATTATACAAAATTCCAGCCAATGGTGGCTGGGGTTATAAAAAATTCCAGCCAATGGTGGCTGGCGGACAATATGTAATAGAGCAATGATACTATTGTCTGTAGGCTGTGACAAAAAAGAGAGTGGTAGGTCAATTCCTACCACTCTCGCTCAAAATTTGTCAGAGATGTAAGTCAGTATCGTTACCAAATGACAATCTCATCGGTGAATAAGAACTTATCTTTGATAGGCAAGTGGTACTCTATCTTGAGGTAACGAGCTGTAGTATTTGGGGTAAATCTAAAAGTCTCAAAGCGCAGGCGAGTATCTTTTGGGTCGGTCTGTGACATAATCCTATCCACCACTTCGTACTGCTTGCCATCCATAGAGGTAGAGAGCTCTACCCACTCTGGCATGTGTACCCATGGGTCAATATCGTGCATACACTTAGTGCTGACAGAATTGATTTCAGTAGGTTCACCAAGGTCAATGACGCCTATGGTACTCTGAGAAGCAACATTGCCGAGCCATCTGCCATCCATATAGGTGATACTGCCACGAAGTCCATCAAGTAGGGCGGTCTCTACACCACCTGCGGAATAGCCACCGCCGAGTGGGGTAAGCCATTTCACTGTGTGCCCAATACCCTTATGGTAGTCAAATCGCTGTGTAGTAGGCTTGCCAAGTAGCTTGCCATCTCTGAATACGCCTGCAACCAGTGTGGCACTATCACGGAGTGTGATGGTCTCACCTTCTGTGTAAGTAGGGTCTTCAGTAGTAGGTACTTGACCATCCGTCCGGTAGTGAATCTCGTAGGGATATAGCTCCGTAGTCATCTGCACCTCAAAGGCTCTCTTGTCATAGTCTATGGTATGTGAGATATTGAGGTAGGTAGAGAGTGGGTAGCTATTAATTCCTCTCTTTATTAGTTGCGGAACATGGGTATTGACTCTTTTTCGGAAGCTTTCCCAGCTCTTGTACTCAGGATCTGTCCACGCCACCTCCGAGAGTGCTAGTATTCTCGGGAATAGCATATAGGCAGCATGGTTTTCATCCATCACATACTCAGTCCAAAGATTGGCTTGCACTCCATATATATAGGACTGTTCTTCCGTTGTGAGCTCCTTGGGGAGTGGGTCGTAGCTATATACCTTCTCCAATGGGAGATATCCTCCAATCTGCTTCTTCTCCGATTGCGTTGGGTCTTCCTGATAGTAATCTAGGTAGAGATGTGAATTGGGGGTCATAATCACTTTGTGCTTTGCTTTGGCTGCCTCGATGCCACCTGCTTCACCTCTCCAGCTCATCACAGTGGCATTAGGTGCCAAGCCACCTTCTAGAATTTCATCCCAGCCAATGATCTGCCGACCATTGTCATTCAGATACTCTTCCATGGCATGTATCATATGGCTTTGGAGCTGGTCAATATGCTTATAGCCCATCTCACGCATCAGCTTCTTGCAACGGCTACAAGTGCCCCATGCCTGTTTGCCTGCCTCGTCACCACCTATATGGATGTACTCGGAGGGGAATATATCCATGATCTCACTCAGAACTACTTCCAAGAAGGTGTAGCTCTCCTCATTACCTATGCAGAAGTCGCTCTCGTAGGGTAGGGCTTTACCACTACAGCTAAGCTGTGGAAAAGCAGCAAGTACCTCTTCGCTGTGTCCAGGGATCTCGATTTCAGGGATCACTGTGATACCACGCTCTGCCGCGTAGGCCTCAATCTCTCTTGCCTCCTCTTGAGTGTAATAGCCACCATAGGCTCCAGGAGTATCCTTACTGCAGTAGCGGCGATCCTTCTCAATCCACCACTTCTGCCAATCACTCTCGGTACGATAGGCGGTCTTCTCGGTTAGTTCGGGGTGATTCTTGATCTCTATTC
>NZ_HF988937.1:7350-9750 GCF_000435035.1 Porphyromonas sp. CAG:1061
CACCCGCCGGCATCTACAAGGTGCCAGTGAAAGCGATTGAATTTGTAGTATTGCATCTCATCAAGTAGTTGCTTGATGAAGTCTATGCTCATATAATGGCGGCTGACATCAAGCATTACGCCTCGGTAGTCCAATCGAGGAGCGTCTTGGATTTCCACCTCGGCAATTCCCTCATCTGTCACTAGCTGTCGGAGCGTTTGGATGGCATAGCCTACCGCCTCAGGGCTCCCTGCTGTAATGGTAACGCCATAGGTGAAGTTGCTCTCTAAGTGATAGGTGTTGTCCTCTAGTTGGTTGTCTATTGAAATAGCAACCGATGCCCCCTCATCATTGATGGTTAAGGCTAGCGTAGGGAGACCATGCTCTTGAAGTGTTGCATTGAGTTGCTCAGCTAGTAAGTCCCTATTTTCCACCTCCTTAGGTATGGATAGGGTATTGTGGTTGCCAAATGTGTAAGCTTTATTGCTGAGCCACTCTATCTGGTTGGGGAGTGGAATGAGTGCTGGTTGCTCTTCTAGTTCATGGGTCGTCGCTTGATTGCAAGCGGTGAAGCTTAGAAGAGAAATCAATAGTCCAAGGTAAAGGAACCTAAAGGGTGTATTCATCTTTCTACCTCCTCTCCCTCTGTCTCAGTAAATCTAGTGACATACTCTTGAATGCCCTCGATGAGAGGTTCGTTATTTCTATCTCCAATGTAGCCACAGAGTCTCACTTCGTTTTCCTGAAGGTCGAGGTCATCTTCCCTGGTAGCTATTTTAATATCGTACTTCTCCCAAAGGAATGCGGATAATTCGCTCACGGTGCCAACATTTAGTCTAATCATAAAGTAGGGAGTGGAGCCATAAATAACTTCAATACCGTAGATGCTATCCAGCTTTTCGGCAAGTTGCATTGAGTCCCTTAACCACTTGCGGATAGGGATGGTAAACTGTGCAGGGTGAAGTAGTATAAAACGGGTTGCTTCAAGTGCCAAGGAGCCTACACAGCGAGGGGTGTAATTCTGCTTGAAGTGTTTCATCTTATCAGCAGTTGAGACTGCATATCCTACCCGCATGCCTGGGATATTATAAGCTCTTGAAAAGGAGCTCACCACAATGAGATTAGGGTATTTCTTGATATCGCTAGCTTTGATATTATCCTCCACCACGTAGCTAGCCATTGAGAGGTCTATTACTACATTGACCTCAGGGTGTTCACGGAGTAGTGAAAGTAAGGCTCTGCGACTGAAAAAGCGCCCATCGGGGTTGTTGGGATTGCATATCCAAAGGTAATCGATCCCCGCGAGGTTTAGCTTGCCAAGATCTTTGACGTCGTGTGCTTCCTTGATGATGTGCTCGGCACGCTCAAGTGCATGGCGGAACTCCTGATTGGTAGGGGGTAAGATAAGTGAGGTAGCACCTTTTGAGATGCTCGCCACTAAATGAAGTGCTCCGGTAGCGCCATCGGTGACAATTACTTGGTCCTCTTTTACCTCAAGGCGGCGAGAGAGCAATCGCACGATCGACTCCGCCTCGCGCTCGGGATACTCCTCCACAAGATGGATATTCTCTACTAAATGCTCCTTGAGATTGCCCAGCTCGGCACCTTTCCATGAAATAGAGCCAAAGTCGTATACCTGACTATCTCTCTTCTGTACTTCCTTATCTTTCTTCTGCATAATCCTTATTATATGTACTTATAACGATCTATCAATAAAATAACTTGGACCCTGACTATCCAATCACTTTACAAACTTAATCATTTTCCACCATATTAAGAGTTACTGCCCATTATCCAAGGCACCAAAGTAGGCGAAAAAAAGGGGATAATTAATGTATTGTGGAAATAAATCGTAATTGATAGCGGTTTTCCTTGGTAGTCTACTTTTTTAAGTTTATCTTTGTACCTAGTAATTTTCACAACTAATACCTACTTTTAATTAACTCTGATTATGTGGTTAACAAAATCATCTATTGGTAGAAAGGTGGTGATGAGTGTGTCGGGTCTATTTTTGATCTTCTTCCTCCTATTTCATGGAACGATGAACTTGGTGGCAGTATTTTCAAAATCGGGCTATGACCTTATCACTGAGTTTCTAGGCACGAATGCTGTCGTGCAGTTTATGGTGCCAGTGCTGGCACTAGGTGTCATTATCCATATTGTGTATGCTTGTATTCTGACACTTCAGAATCGTAAGGCACGTGGTAATGACCGATATGATAAGACTGGCAGGAGCGATGTCCAATGGGCAGCGAAGAATATGTTCGTGCTTGGTCTGATCATCGTTATCGGCATTGCTTTACACCTAACTCACTTTTGGGATAAGATGCAGCTGAAGGAGTGGATGGGTCATGAGCCAGCGAATGGCTTTGAACTGATCCAGTATTACTTCTCTAACATTTGGTATGTGGTCATGTACCT
>NZ_HF988937.1:9832-26681 GCF_000435035.1 Porphyromonas sp. CAG:1061
TTCCAAACCCTAGGTTGGAGCAATGCTATCTGGTACAAGAGGCTTCATGTGATAGGTGTCGTTTTCGCTACCATCATCTGTCTTATGTTTGCATTCACTGCAATCGCTTTTTACCTACAGTCTATCGGCGTATGGCCTAGCGTAGGCAATATTTGGACGCTTGGGCAGCATGCCGCATTGTAAAATCTTTAGACATTAATAATAATATGATAAAGTTAGATGCCAAAATTCCAAAGGGTCCTTTAGCGGAAAAATGGAATACTTACAAGGCTAATCAGAAGCTGGTGAATCCGGCCAATAAGCGTAGATTGGATATCATAGTCGTAGGTACTGGGCTGGCAGGTGCGTCGGCAGCTGCTTCGTTGGCAGAGATGGGCTTCCATGTGGAGAACTTCTGTATTCAAGACTCCCCTCGCCGTGCACACTCTATCGCAGCTCAAGGTGGTATCAATGCAGCGAAGAACTATCAGAATGATGGTGACTCTGTGTACCGTCTATTCTATGATACAATTAAAGGTGGTGACTACCGTGCAAGAGAGGCCAATGTATATCGTCTAGCAGAGGTGTCCAATGCAATTATTGACCAATGTGTAGCGCAGGGTGTGCCTTTCGCTCGTGAGTATGGTGGTACATTGGCCAACCGTTCCTTTGGTGGTGCTCAGGTATCACGTACTTTCTATTCAAGAGGTATTACGGGTCAGCAACTATTGCTAGGAGCTTACTCAGCACTTTCCCGTATGGTGGGCCTAGGTAAGGTCAACCTCCATACTCGCCATGAGATGGTTAATCTAGTAATGGTGGATGGTCGTGCAAGAGGTATCATCGTTCGTGACTTGGTTACTGGAAAGCTAGAGCGCTTCTCTGCACACGCTGTGGTGATTGCAACTGGTGGTTATGGCAATACCTTCTTCCTTAGCTCCAATGCTATGGAGTGTAATGGTTCGGCCGCTTGGCAGTGCTACAAGAAGGGAGCCGCATTTGGTAATCCTTGTATGGCTCAAATTCACCCAACCTGTATCCCACAGCATGGTGACTTCCAAAGTAAGCTAACGCTGATGTCGGAGTCGCTACGTAATGATGGACGTATTTGGGTGCCTAAGAAGAAGGAGGATGCCGAGGCTATCCGTGCAGGTAAGCTACGACCAACTGAGATAAAGGAAGAAGATAGAGACTACTACCTGGAGCGTAGATATCCAGCCTTTGGTAACTTGGTGCCTCGTGATGTGGCATCGCGTGCTGCTAAGGAGCGTTGTGATGCTGGCTATGGCGTAGGGACTGGTAATGCAGTTTATCTAGACTTTGCTGAGCCTATCCAGCGTCTTGGGCTAAAGGTAGTTGAGGAGAGGTATGGTAACCTATTCCAGATGTATGAGAAGATCACTAATGATGATCCATACAAGACCCCTATGATGATCTTCCCAGCTATCCACTATACAATGGGTGGCCTATGGGTAGATTATGAGCTGCAGACCACTATTCCAGGCCTATTCGCGATTGGAGAGTCCAACTTCTCAGACCACGGTGCCAACCGTCTGGGTGCTTCTGCATTGATGCAGGGGCTAGCTGATGGTTACTTTGTACTTCCTTATACGATCCAAAATTACCTATCAGATCAGATTCAGGTGCCACGTTTCAGCACAGATCTACCAGAGTTTGATGCTGCTGAGAAGGAGGTGACTGACCGAATCCACAAGTTGATGAATATTAAGGGTAAGCAGTCTGTGGATGACCTTCACAAGAAGCTTGGTCACATCATGTGGGATTATGTAGGTATGGGTCGTGATGAGGCTGGGCTAAAGAAGGGCCTAGAGCTGATTGCTGAAGTGAAAAAGGAGTTCTGGTCCGATCTATTTATCCCTGGTCAGGCTATTGACCTCAATGTAGAGTTGGAGAAGGCACTTCGCCTTGCTGACTTCATTGAGATCGGTGAGCTAATGGCTCATGACGCTCTTGACCGTAAGGAGTCTTGCGGTGGTCACTTCCGCCTAGAGTACCAGACTGAGGAGGGTGAAGCTCTTCGTGACGATGAGAACTTCGCTTACGTTTCTTGCTGGGAGTACCAAGGTGAGGACAAAGCACCAGTGATGTATAAGGAACCTCTTGACTATGAGTTCGTAGTGAGAGCCCAGAGAAACTATAAGTCTTAATAACCCTTTCGTAAGATTAGACACAAAACTATGGATAAAGACATTAATATAAAGGTCAGAGTCTGGAGACAGAGGAGTGCTAAGGAGAAAGGGCACTTTGAGACCTACGAACTAAATAATGTATCTCAGGGTAGCTCCTTCTTGGAGATGCTTGATATATTGAATAACCAGCTGATTCACAAGGGTGAGGAGCCAGTGGTATTTGATCACGACTGCCGTGAGGGTATTTGTGGTATGTGCTCACTATATATTGATGGGCACCCACACGGACCTGACTCTCTTGTGACTACTTGTCAGCTGCATATGCGTAAGTTCAATGATGGTGATACCATTACTATTGAGCCATGGCGTTCTGCTGGATTCCCAGTGATTCGCGACTTGATGGTGGATAGAACTTCATTTGATAAGATCCAACAAGCTGGAGGATTTGTCAGCGTCAATACAGGTAGTGCTCCAGATGCCAATTCTATTCCAATTTCACACGACGTAGCAGAGATGGCGATTGATGCCGCCTCTTGTATTGGTTGTGGAGCTTGTGTAGCTGCATGTAAGAATGGTTCGGCTATGCTCTTCGTGAGTGCTAAGGTGAGCCAATTCGCATTGTTGCCACAGGGTCGTCCTGAGGCAGCTAGGCGTGCCAAGGCTATGGTGGCAAAGATGGATGAGCTGGGCTTTGGTAACTGTACCAACACCCGTGCGTGTGAGCTGGAGTGTCCAAAGGGCGTTTCGGTATCCAACATTGCTCGCCTCAATAGAGAGTTTATCAAGGCTAAGTTTAAGGATTGATCCTTGATATAGCCTTTATGATATTTGAAAGCCCCTCCGAGCGACTCTCGGAGGGGCTTTCAACGTTGAGGCTGTTGCACATTCAAGTTTAGACATTTTGGATTGACTTTTTGCTGATTTTTGTCTTATCTGGCTTGAGAAACTGCCTTGTTGTTTGATTATTCTCCTCTGTAAAAGCTCCAAATATGAGCTTTTACAGAGGATTTCTAGTACTTATCTCATAACAAATGCTCCTCTTATAGAGGCTTCTTCATTTTCTAATAATCTATTAACCGAGTCAACCTTTTTCAGGAAACCACATTGTGTAATTAAGCGTTTAGTGAATAATTCGCTCAATTATAATGGATTTCCAGTTCTCTTTCAAATTTTCAAAGAGGAAAAAGACTCCGTCGCCCATATCTTGCGGATTTCATCCCGCAAGATGATTGGTGTATACAGGCTGACGCAGTAGTCTCAAGGTGTCACAGTCGACTCTATCAAGCAGAATATCGGATGAGGCATTTTTAGCAAATGTGCGAGAATAACACTTCGTGCAACATACTCATTGAAGAGGTTTATTAAATTTAATCCCTATTTTTAGGTATGAAAATATATTTATTTTAATCAAAAATAGGTATTGAGGTGCAATATATACTTTCATAACTTTGCAAACAGAGTTACACATGAAGCAATACGTATATGAAAAGGTGAGAAATGAAGAACTTTATTACTAAAAAGTTGTACTTAACGATATCGGCAATACTCAGTGGTCTACTACTGACCGTGAGTGCGGTACAAGCACAATCTGTCGTTAAGTTATTTACAATTACTGTCACGGACAGAAGTACGCAGTCTCCTCTGCAAGGAGCACTGGCTACGCTGACCCTTGAGAATGGTAAAATATACCGCAATGTGGCAGACTCTCAGGGGAATATTTACTTCGGAAAATTGCCTGAAGGTGTCTATAGGATGCGAGTGACCTTTATTGGCTATACCCCCTTTGAGCAAAACCGTGTGAAGCTACCAGCTAAGAGCAATGGGCTGGTGGTTGGTTTGGCACCTTCGGATGAGCAACTGAGTGAGTTGGTTGTTGTGACCGCTAAGGAGACGAAGGGTATGACGAGTGGCTCGAAGATTGATCAGGAGGCAATGAAGCACATTCAGGCTTCTAGCTTTGCAGATGTTTTGGAACTGCTCCCTGGAGGTGTAGCTGTGGATCCGTATGTGATGACGCCGCAGCCTATACGCTTGAGAGAGGCTCACTTCCCATTCGACACCGGAGGGCGTATGATGCCTCGGGTGAACCAGCTCAACTATGCTACGGCCTCGCTTGGTACTGCATTTATTGTCGATGGTATGCCAATTGCTAATAATGCCAATATGATGACCCTCTCCGGTCTTGGCTCTAGTAATAATGGTGCTGTCAATAGTATCTTTAATACAGAAGGGGTTGACCTGCGTACCATAGGTACAGATGAGATTGAGAGTGTGGAAATCATCAGAGGCATTCCCTCTGTGGAGCATGCTAACCTAAGTACGGGGCTTATCAATATCAAGCGCAAGCGTACGCTGAATGACTTGGAGGCGAGATTTAAGGGTGATATGAGGAGCTACCTTACCTATATCGGTAAAGGCACCAATGATATTGGCAAGGATTATAATCTGAGTATGGGCCTCAGCATTCTTGCTTCTAGTGCTGATCCAAGGTTCCGTCAGACCTCCTATCAGAGGATCACAGGATCTATACGCTCTACGAAGCTTTGGCACTTTGATTCCGGAAGCCTTAGTTGGCTTGCAAACTTGGACTATACCGGTTCATTAGATGGCGAGAAGGTGGATCCGGATCAATCCTACAGCCAGCAGGACTCCTATCGCGTGAATTATCATCGTCTCTCTACGAATCACTCCTTAAGGTTTACGCCGAATAAGAAGGGATTATTTGCAGGGATGAGCTTAGATATGGCAGTCAGCTATGTCAATGATGTCATGAAGATAGTGCGAGGGGTGCAACATGATAATAAGCCTTTTGTCTACTCCATGAAAGAGGGTGAGTACAACTGGGGATTTTACCCCGGTGGGTTCTTTATCGCTAAGCACCGTGTAGATGATCAGCCTTTTTATGCCTACACTAAGCTGAAGGGAGAAAGCCTATTCTGGTTAGGAAAGGTACATAATCGGGCTATTTGGGGCTCGGAATGGAACTACAGTAAGAACTTTGGGGAAGGAACGATCTTTGACCCCGAGCGCCCTGTATTTAGAGACCCTTCCCAACGCCCCAGGAGGTTTAGTGACATACCGGCACTGAATAGGCTCACTTTCTTTTTGGAAGACAACATGAGCATTAACGTCAACGACCATGTGCTTTCCTTGCAGGCCGGGGTGACTACATCTACATTACTTGGGCTTGACAAGTCTTTTACAATGAGCGGTCACTTCTACACAGACTTGCGTGTCAATGCAAAGTACGATGTGGCTCCTATACAGATAGGAGATAAAAAGCTGGGGATTCACTTTGTCGGAGGGTATGGAACACTTCGTGTTTTCCCCGTCATGCAACAACTGAATCCGGAGAAACTCTATTGGGACTTTATTCAACTCAATACCGGTGGATTTCCTAATAGAGATAGCTGGATAGTCAATGCTAAGACTTATATCTTCCAACCTAATTCTACACAACTTGAGCCGGCGATAAACAAGAAATGGGAGGTGAGAATGGATCTGGACTATGATCAATATTACTTCACCGCTACCTATTTCCGGGAAGATATGCCTAATGGCTTCAGACGAGTGGGTGAGCTGACAACCCTCTCTTTCAAAAGGTATGATATATACAGTATCGACTGGAGAAACCTAACGGCACCACCTGATCTCTCCAAGATGAAGTATAAGGAGTATAAGGACTTTGCACTAATCCCATATACTAGGAATGGTAGCCAGACCAAAAAGGAGGGAGTAGAATGGGTGTTCAGTACTCCAAGGTACGACAAGATCCATACTCGTCTGACATTCTCTGGAGCATGGTTTAAGACTATATATAGAAATAGTGCACCGCTGTATGTCCAGCCCGATGTGCAGTTGGGTAAGCAATTGGTATTCCCGTACTATGGTCTATATAAGGACGAGGAGGGCTTGACAAGTGAGATGCTCAATACCGATTTCCGCTTTGATACGTATCTGAGGAAGTATAAGTTTAACCTTTCTCTCTCGATACAAACTAACTGGTATGCCTCCTCTGAATTTCTCCCTAAGTCTGATCGGCCTGACTACTATGTAGACCTCGACTTGGTAGAGCACCCCTATACCGAAGAGTCAAAGAAAGATACTTATTTGCAACACCTCTTCCGTGGAGAGTTGAAGCCTTTATTTGAAAAGTATACGGTGCCGATATGCACACACTTTAATGTGAAAGCAACCAAGTACTTTTTTGATGAAAAGCTAAGGGTGGCACTCTTTGTGAATCGTCTCTTTGACTATAGTCCGGACTACTATCATGAAGGGTATCTCCACCGGAGAAATAGGTATCCCTATTTTGGAATGGAGTTGAACATTAAGTTTTGATCAGTTTATGAAAAATAAAAGAGCAATTTTTGCGTTATTGTTGTTTCCATTATACACAGTCCTATTGAGTGGTTGTGAACTAAAGACCGATGACGTTAACATTATGTGTGAGTTAACGATAGAGGCCAGCCTACCTAATCCGGATTGTAAACTGGTAGATCTCAAGGACCTGGTCTTAGAAACTACTAACCTTAACACTAAAGAAGTGATTAAGCAAAAGGTTACGGAATTTCCTTTCACAATAACGCTACAAAAAGGTTATTACCAAAGAATATACATGGATAGCCAAAGTGTGACAGAAGAGAATACCGTTACCGGTGAAAAGCGAGTGCGGTGGATTCGTGGTTCCAAAAACGATCTATACTTGCTACAAGATAAGCAGAAGGTACAACTTACTTTCTTCTACATGAGATAAAGAGATACACTTATGAATACAAAAAAATATATATCAAGGATAGTTGGATATGCCTTTGTTATAGTTGCTTTTCTAATGAGCCCATACTCAGTTAGT
Source organism: Porphyromonas sp. CAG:1061 (assembly GCF_000435035.1). NCBI lineage: Bacteria > Pseudomonadati > Bacteroidota > Bacteroidia > Bacteroidales > Porphyromonadaceae > Porphyromonas > Porphyromonas sp. CAG:1061. Next base: position 16,814 of record NZ_HF988937.1, read on the forward strand.
GCACAGAATCATTCTGCCCACAAAGTGATTGACCATTACGAAGAGCGGCAGATGCTCCCATTCCGTTTTATCTCTCCTTTTGACCTCAACCCTTCATTAGCCGTCAAGCGTTGCGACAGTTCATTATCATCCATTGTGGTCTCTTACAATGCCCACAATAATGATGACTCAGGCCTGTATCAATATGGAAGAGGATATAACCATGTACGTATAGATGCAACCAGCTTTCAAAGGAATTCCTCTCAACAGCTGTGGGGTCGTGCCTACTATCAAAAAGGAGTTAATAAAAGTATCAAGTGGATGTCCAGTTCGGACTTACCGGAGATTTATCCTTACTTTACTGCTGATACAGTAGGAGGAAATGTGAAGTCTGAAGTCTACTTTTTTTCCGGAGGTCTTAACCAAAATACCTGGAGGGGTGGGTCTATAGGTGTGCAAGCCTCTTACAGAGCTCTACATGAGTTTAGAGACACTGACCCCCGTCCCCGTAATGTCGTTTCAGACTTTCGGAGTACGGTGGGCTTATCTCAGCTTATTTCAGATGAGTATTTTGTCTCTGTAAGTGGGCGGTATGATGTCTATAAGCAACGCAGCTATAAAGTTGAGTTCGCCAACGAATTGGGCGGTGTGCATGAGATGAGTATGAAAGGGCTTGGTGAAATTACGAAACGCTTTAGTGGGGCTAATGGCTCTTTGTATTATCGCAAGAGTGGCTATGGTGCTACCATCGAGTTTGTTCCCAAAGGCAGGTCAGGTATTTATGGCTCACTTGGGTATATGAAGCATCAGCTAGAGCGGGTAATCACTGAGAATAACCATGCTCCAACGAATAGCTATATTCAAAAAACAATTACCGCTTCCATCGGATACCTTCAGGAGCGTAGCCGGCAATTCTCATGGGGAGTGGCCAACCACTACGCTTACTCACATAAGAAGGGATTTGATAATATCATTGGCGATGATGGCTCCGGAGAGCTCTTAGTCCTCGAGACACAGCCCATTTTTTATCAACAGAAGTGGGAGGATAAGGTGACGGTGAGCCAAGAGCAGTATTGGAACCATGGCATTAAGTTTCAGACCGACCTATCCGCCTATGCTTCAGAGGAGTATATTGCTAATATTTACCCGGATGATAAGGTCCACTTGGCACGCATTGGTGGCATTGTATCCGGCACTATCAGTAAGCGTTGGGACAAGTCTCTACTGACCATTAATGTGGGTGCTGACTATAATGCCAATATTGACGGTTCATTTGACTACGATAGAGATCGGTACACCAAACGAAAAGATTTGCAAAAACCAAATCCTGATGAATACATTAGTGAGTATCTTGATCATACCTTTGCATTCCTCCAATCCAATAAACTTAAATTGAACGTAACGCCAACCTATGCTGTTGAGTTTGGGCAGGATGATACTTCCCCACTTGTCTTTACCATTAGCGCCAACTATCTTTATACGACGAATCAAGTAAGGTATAAAGCCCATACGGCAGTTGTGTCTTTTGGGTTGTCTTTTTGAACGCTATAATTATTTAATGCCATGAAGTTAAAACAAGATTATAAAGCGATGCTTCTTCCTTTTTTCATCATGCTTCTCTGCCTTGCATCCGGTTGCAAGAAGGAGTTGGGAGTGAAGGAAATCAAGGAGACATCTGTAGAGGTCAGCTTGAAATTACCTGCAAAATATGAGGTTGAAGAAGCTGAATTTATGCCGGTTGCTGTTACTGTAAAGCTGCAGCATGTAATGCTTCCGCACCTTTCATATGAGGTTACTGTAGAGCAGTATGACGGGTCAGAGCCTATAGTTGTACCCAATGTGCAAGAGGGAATTTATGATATTTCGTGCAAAGCCTCATTTTCATTTAAGGATAAGGGAGAGCAAGGGCTTAGACGCATTTCCACCAGACTGTATGAGCAGCGTGGGGTGGCAGTTAGATACTACAAAGAGAGTAAGTTTAAGAATCAATGCTCTCTAAGTTATGAACCGAGCATCAAGAATACCCGCAGTACCTCCTCTTTTGTGATTGCAGAGATTGGATTTAAGGCCACTGAAAATAATGGGGTGGGACAATACTTGATCGTTGCCAACAATTCACATGAAACTCTCTATGCCGATAGTTTGCTTGTGGTAGAGGGAGCTTACCAAACGCTCAAAGGCTATGCCCCTTCTTTTTCTAGCGTTGTAAGGTCTTCGCTCCCTATTCATAGAGCATACTTACTTCCGGGTAGTGGAAAGCAATACCCAATCGAGCCAGGGAGTGTTATGGTTTTGAATACGGACAAGCTGGTAAAGTTTGTGGATAGTGAGGAGGTTGCTAATGAGCGTGGTTTTTTCTCAGATAATGGTACGAGAGTATTGGCTCTAGCACGCACCAAATTGACTAAAGAGGCATTTGGTAAGAAGTTTACCCACACCAATCCATCTCCGACAGATAAGACACCTAAGACTTTCTTTACGTTGCCCAATAACTGCATTTTTGATGCTGTTGTATTAAGTCTTCCTCAGGATGGTGACGGCGATGTTAAGAATGCTATTAGTTCTGACCTTGACAAGGGTTATACAGGTTGGTCTTCTGCTATAGATGAGATGCCTAAGGCGGGAACTATCCTAAAACGAAAGATGCGACAGGGCGTAAAAGATGAAAAAGTTTATCAGGATTCCAATAATTCAACTCTGGATTTTGAGCTTGCAAAGTAACAACATTTGAAATACTTTTGGAAGAGATAAAATAGTTTCGGATATGGTTTTGCCTGGATCCGAAACTATTTTTATTTAGTCTGCTCGCGGTGTGTCCCGCCGATGATTACTATTCCGTTGCTGTCTCTTTTCCGCTAGATAGCTCACGTGCTTTTCGGGCTTTCTCAAATGGTCTGTTGATTAAGGTTTGGAGGGAGCGTTGACAGTGTCGTGACTGGCATCCATTGTGGAGATGAAGGCTGAGATATCAATGCCCTTCACGCTATCTTTGAGCTTAGGTAGCTTTTTGCGCTCCACAATTGTAAATATCATTTCTCGAGCCTCTCCTTTGTACATGCCTTTGCCCTGAATGATAGTCCCTCTAATCTCTAGATCGTTGAGTAGTAGATCTCTAATCTCTTCGGTTTTAGAGGAGACGATAAAGACTGCTTTCTTGGGGTTTTCGGGCTGAAGGAAGTTGACGATCTGGCCGTATATGATAATGGTTAGCCATGAGTAGAGAGGTACCGTGAGGTCGCCAAATACGATAAGTCCAAATATCACCACAATCGAATCTATTACGATAATGGTATCACTGAGCTTGTAATTACTCCCTTTCGCAATCACTCTACTCAGAACATCTGTTCCGGCGCTGGTGCTTTCGGCTTTGAATATCAGAAAAACCCCCACACCTAGAATGGCACCGCCATAAAAGGCAGAGAGTATTCGATCATTACCTATCAATCCAACATTTTTGACCATTTGACCAATTAGGTCGGTGAAGAAAGATATAAGAAGAAAGGTGGCAACTGTTTTGCCAGCAGAAGAGAGCCCGAGCTTTTTTAGGGCAAGGAGAAGTAACGGCACATTGAAGAAAAGTGCTGTGGTACCAATGGGAAGTCCATCAGGGGCAAATGAAAATAGTCCCTTGGTAAGGTGATTGAGGGCGATGGTGATACCATAGACTCCGCCTGGAATAATATTGGCAGGGGCAATAAATACGGAGTAAGCGATTGCTTGGAGTAGCGAGCCAATTACGATGTAAAGTGCATCAGTGAGTGGCTTACTCTTTTGCAATCTTGCGTGCCATCGTTGCTGGACGTACGGTTTTGGAGGTAGCTCTTGCATTTCTAATTATATCTTATAGGTAATAGCTTCCGCAAAAATACCCAATTTGACTGAGTTCACATAATTCTAAATGGCGCCAACTAGTCATTCTCTATCATACCTATTCATTTGTTTTCTAACTAAACTTTATCTTTATCCAGCCAAGGAGTTCTCTGTCTTTGTCTTCTAAGACAGCTTTCGACCTGTCGGATTGATGCCTGTGAAATAAATTAGGAGCATATATCCAAAGAAGTCTTGTATTTATCAAAATAAAAGCGTAAATTTGGAAGTAGTTCAGAAGCTTAAGAATAACCATATAGAAGCGAAGTTATAATAATGAGTTACCTAAAGTTTGACCGGTCTAGCCTTACCAATCTTGACGAGTCTTTGCAGCGGGAAATCTTGTGTGCCAATAAAGGTGGAGCCTACTATTGCTCAACGATTTTAGGCTGTAATACACGTAAGTATCACGGTATGCTTGTGGTGCCTTCTCAAAATGACTCTGTGGCCAATCGGTGGGTCTTATTATCATCCCTAGATGAGACCGTAATTCAGCATGGTGCAGAGTTTAATCTTGCCGTCCATAAATATGCTGGAGGAGTCTTTAGTCCCAATGGTCATAAGTATATCCGAGAGTATGATGTGGAGAAGGCTGTGACCACCGTTTTTAGGGTAGGGGGTGTGATACTCTCCAAGTCTTTTCTGCTCTCAGAAGACAGAAACCAATTGATTGTGAGGTATCGACTACTAGACGCCCACTCAAAAACGACCCTTCGCTTTAAGCCGTTATTGGCATTTCGCAAAGTTAAAGAGCTAACATACGAGAATAATCATATTAATTGGGATTATAATGAGGAGACCAACGGCGTTTCTCTCTCCCTCTATGAGGGGTGTCCAAGGCTTTATCTCCAATTTTCAAAGCCTACCCAATATACTCATGCTCCGCATTGGAATAAGCATCACTATTATGATAAGGAGGCGGAGCGAGCACACAATTGTATAGAGGATTTGCCAGTGCCAGGTCTCTTTGAGTGTGAAATCAAAAAAGGAGAGGAGATTTATCTTTCCATTTCTGATGAGGTATGTGATCCGAATAATCTTAAGGAGGAGTTTGATCAATCTGAAAGTACCGTTATTCCTAGAGATGGCTTCCTTAATTGTCTCAAAAGGACTGTTGATCAATACTACTATGAGCCAGAACCGGGCAAGAGCTATCTACTTGCTGGTCTACCTTGGTTCGATGTTCGCCATAGAGACCAGATGATAGGCCTTACTGCAGCGAGCTTTGGAATCGGAAAGCCTGAGCGATATAAAGCGGTGATGGACAATACGTTGGCAGCTCTTGATAGCTTTTATCAGAAGGGGGAGCAGGACCAAGTGATCAAAGGACTTGATCAGCCAGATGCCTTATTATGGCTTATAAATTGCGTGCAAGACTACTCTCGCTGGGTGGGTATGGAGAAGACGCGTGAAGAGTACGGAGCTGTGGTGAAGAAAGCACTTGGCTTTATTCGGGCGAATAAGCATCCACTTATTAAGGTGATGGATAATGGTCTACTCTATGCGATGCCTGAGAGTGGCGATAAACCAATCACTTGGATGGATGCTACCATTGATGGTTATCCAGTGGTGGATCGGCAGGGGTATATTGTGGAGTTTAATGCCCTTTGGTACAATGCTCTATGTTTTAATAGAGCTCTATTTGGCATTGACGATTATAAGGAGGACGATTATATAGATAGGGTGGCAGAAAGCTTTATCCGCGTCTTTGTCAATGAGCATGACTATCTATTTGACTATGTTGTAGAAGGTCGTGAAAAAGATTGGAGTGTGCGCCCTAATCAAATCTTAGCGGTAGGTCTTAGCTATTCGCCTTTATCGCGTAAGCTGCAGAGGAATATCTTAGATATTGTCACTAAGGAGCTTCTCACCTCCAAGGGACTTCGTACGCTATCACCGATAAGTGGCTTTTACCGAGGCTACTGTGCCGGTAATCTTGCAGAGCGCGCCTATTCTTACCTTCAGGGAGGTGTGTGGAGTTGGCTGATCTACTATTATTTAAGTGGATACCTGAAGCTATTCAGGCGGGTTGGTGTGTCGTTTGTGGATCGGCTCTTGATCCCATTTGAGGATGAGATGAAACTACACGGGATAGGCAGTATCTCTGAGGTTTATGACGGTACACCACCATATACCGCTAGAAGTGGTATTTCCTTTATGCTGAGTGCAACGGCCATTCTGAGAATCCAAAATAGGTTGAAAGAGTTTGATGAATATAAGTCGGACGATATTTTTGACCTGCGGCTGAGTATGACCTCACACCACAAGGGTTCTCCAGAAGAGGGCAATGAGCCAATTGAGAATAATCACGACCAAAATTGATGTGGATATTATGAAAGCATTGATGTTTGGGTGGGAATTTCCACCTCATATCTTAGGAGGGCTTGGTACAGCGAGCTATGGTCTTACCAAGGGACTTTGTAAGCAACAGGATATGGAGGTTACCTTTGTTATCCCAAAGCCTTGGGGTGATGAGGATAAGTCGTTTATGAAGATTATAGGGGCGTCCCAAGTGCCTATTGTCTATCGTGATGTGAACTACGACTACGTGAAGGATCGCATCGGAAATGTGATGGAGCCTGAGGAGTATTATCGCCTGAGAGACCACATTTACGCCGACTTCTCCTATATGCTAACTAATGATTTGGGCTGTATTGAGTTTTCGGGAAAATATCCCGATAATCTCTTTGAGGAGATCAATAACTACTCGATTGTTGCAGGGGTGATTGCTCGGACTGAAAACTTCGATATCATTCACGCCCATGATTGGCTAACTTACTCTGCTGGTATTCATGCCAAGCAGGTATCAGGAAAGCCATTGGTGGTACATGTGCATGCGACGGACTTTGATAGGAGTAGGGGGAATGTCAATCCTCAGGTTTATAGTACGGAGAAAAATGGCTTTGACCATGCTGATCATATTATGTGTGTGAGTGAAGCGACTCGACGCACCGTCATTGAGAAGTACCATCAGGACCCTAGCAAGGTGACTGCGGTGCATAATGCGGTTACTCCTCTTGATCCCGAGATATTGGCGATCCCTGATAAACGTGGAGTAAAGGATAAGGTAATTACCTTCCTCGGTCGTATCACTATGCAGAAGGGGCCAGAGTTTTTTGTGGAGGCTGCTTGTAAGGTACTTCAGCACACGAAGAATGTACGCTTTATAATGGCTGGAAGTGGAGATATGATGGATCAGATGATACGTTTGGTGGCCAAGCGTGGTATCAGTGACCGTTTTCACTTCACTGGATTTATGAAGGGTAAGGAGGTATATGAAATCTATAAGGCGAGTGATGTCTATGTGATGCCTTCTGTATCGGAGCCCTTTGGAATCTCTCCACTGGAGGCGATGCAGTGTGGTGTGCCAAGTATCATTAGCAAGCAGTCGGGGTGTGCTGAAATCCTCGATTATGCTGTAAAGGTAGATTACTGGGATGTGGATGCTTTGGCAGATGCTATGTATGCCTTAGTATCGTACCCTGCAATGCATCACTTCCTATCCGAGGAGGGGCTGAAGGAGGTGAATAGTATCAAGTGGGAAGATGTAGGAATAAAGATTCGTGCGATCTATGATCAGCTATTGTCATAGAGGATTGACGAAGGAATAAGGAAAAAGACTCATTATGAAGAAAAAGGTTTGTTTTGTCTTTCAATTGCATCAGCCATTTAGGCTAAAGCGCTATCGTTTCTTTGACATTGGTAATGATCATTACTACTTTGATGATTTCCAAAACGAGGAGATCTTTACGAAGTGTGCTAGGGAGTCCTATCTCCCAGCTTTGAAGTTGTTCCTTGACTTAGTGAGGGAAACGAAAGGGGAGTACCGCTTTGCATTAGCTATTTCAGGGGTGGTATTAGAGCAGATTGAGCTCTATGCACCAGAGCTGATCGATGTGCTTGTGGAGTTGGTTGGTACGGGAAGTGTGGAACTTCTTGGCGAGACTTATGCCCATAGTATTGCGTCACTTTATGAGGAGAAGGCTGAGTTTAAGACACAGGTGAAAGCTCATGCCAATAAGCTCAATAGTATGTTTGGAGTGAAGCCGAAGGTATTTAGAAATAGTGACCTCATATTTGATGATAGCATCGCTATTTCTCTCAAGGAGTTAGGCTTCAAAGGGGTGATTACTGAGGGTGCGAAGCATGTATTAGGCTGGAAGAGTCCCAATCATCTCTATGCTAGTAGCCTTGAGCCACACCTTAAGCTACAGCTTCGCAATGCTCGTTTTACCGATGATATCGCTAAAAACTTCAACCGTTATGATTGGAGTGAGTTTCCACTAACGGCAGATAAGTATGCTAAGTGGCTTTCTGAAACTCCTGAGGATGACCAGCTAATCACTATTGATATGAGTTTGGATGTCCTTGGTGTAGGGCAGCCTGCACAGACGGGTATCTTTGACTTCTTCAGAGCACTTCCTAAGTATATTGTTAAGGCTGGAATGGAGTTTACTACTCCATCGGTAGCTATGGAGCAGCTCAATTCTAAGGATCTTCTTGATATACCAGAGCCAATTTCCTGGTCGGAAGAGGAGAAGAATACGCTTAGCTGGTTGGGCAATGACCTACAAAAGGAGGCATTTAGCAAACTAGAGAAGTGGGCTGAGCGAACTCGCTTGTCACGCGATCGCCGACTGATACAAGATTGGCACTACCTACAGAGCTCTGACCACTTCCTTTATATGTCTACTCAAAATGAAGATGCTTGGAGGTACACTCCCTATGAGAGTGCCTACAGTGCATTTAGCAACTATATGAATGTTCTGAGTGACTTCTTGCTACGTGTGGAGGCTGAGTATCCTAGCAGTATTGAAAATGAGGAACTCAATGCCTTGCTGACGACAATTCAAAATCAGGGAGACGAAATCCAGAAGTTACAAGAGGAGATCAAGGAATTAAAGGAGCAAAAGAAGAAAAAATAGTATAGAGGTAATTCATGTCCTTTTGAATACTGGTTACCTATATCAAATACAGTAAATAACCATACAAAACACTATCAACATGAAACAAATTGACTGGTCAAATCTAGGGTTTGGATATTTTCCAACCGACTACAACGTTCGCTGCTACTACAGAGATGGTAAGTGGGGTGAGCTAGAGGTTTCTTCTGAAACTACTATTAATATTCACATGGCAGCTACTTGTCTTCACTATGGACAAGAGGCTTTTGAGGGAATGAAAGCCTTCAGAGGCAAAGACGGTAAGGTGCGCCTATTCCGTGCTGAGGAAAATGCCAAGCGTATGCGTCGCTCTTGTGAGGGAATTATGATGGCACCTATGCCAGAGGAGCTTTTCCTACAAGCTATTGACCTTGTTGTAAAGAAGAATATCGACTATGTACCTCCTTACGAGAGTGGTGCTAGCCTTTATATTCGTCCGATTATCATCGGTCTTGGTGAGCAGGTGGGTGTGAAGCCAGCTAATGAGTATCTATTCCTAGTATTTGTATCTCCAGTAGGTCCATATTTCAAAGAAGGTTTCAAGCCTACAGCTATGGCCATTATGCGTGGTTATGACCGTGCTGCACCTCTTGGTACAGGTACCTTCAAGGTGGGTGGTAACTATGCAGCAAGTCTTAAGAGTGGTATGATCGCTCACGAGAAGGGCTACTCTGCAGTGATTTACCTAGATGCGAAGGAGAAGAAGTATATTGATGAGTGCGGTCCTGCCAACTTCTTTGGCATCAAGGGCAATAGCTATATCACTCCAGAGAGCACCTCAATCCTACCTTCTATCACCAATATGAGTTTGACTCAGATCGCTAAAGATCTCGGTATGACCGTTGAGCGGCGCCATGTACCTGAGGAGGAGCTCGCTGAGTTTGAGGAGGCAGGTGCTTGCGGTACTGCAGCGGTAATCTCTCCAATCTCTCATATTGACGACCTTGATACTGGTAAGGTCTATACCTATTCTACCAATGGCGAGGCTGGGCCTAAGAGTACCAAGCTCTATAATACCCTAAGAGCTATCCAGTATGGCGACATTGAGGATAAGCATGGTTGGGTTACTTTCGTAGAGT
>NZ_HF988937.1:26745-31382 GCF_000435035.1 Porphyromonas sp. CAG:1061
CCCAATCCGGTAGTCGCCATATCTTTTGCCCTTAGCCCAATATTCCAACTCAAGTGGAATAATTTAGGTAGTTTTGCGTAAGGAAATATATAAATGATGAGTATGCGAAGATTATCTTGGTATGTAGTTGGTGTGGTACTCCTATTTACTGTGGGAGCGAGTGCACAGGAGCGATTAATTGATTATGTACGTCCATTTGTGGGGACGACCAACTTTGGGACGACCAATCCGGGTGCTGTGGTGCCTCATGGTATGATGAGTGTGGTGCCTTTTAACGTGATGGGAAGTGATCAAAATAGATACGATAAAGACTCTCGATGGTGGAGTACTCCTTACGAGCATACCAATTCTTATTTCACAGGTTTCAGCCATGTTAATCTCAGCGGGGTAGGATGTCCAGAGCTTGGTTCGCTACTGGTGATGCCTACCACGGGGAAGCTCTCTGTGGATTTTAGAGAATATGGAAGTGCCTACAAAGATGAAGTGGCCTCTCCAGGATATTATAGCAATCACCTCACCAAGTACGATATCAAAACTGAAGCAACGGCTACGGTAAGAGGTGGGGTGACTCGCTTTACCTTCCCTAAAGGGCAAAGCCACATCCTCCTCAATCTAGGCGAGGGGCTTACTAATGAGTCTGGAGCGATGCTTAGGCGCGTGAGTGATGTAGAGGTTGAAGGGGTAAAGCTACTAGGTACTTTCTGCTACAATCCTCAGGCAGTCTTTCCGATTTACTTTGTGATGAGACTGAGCAAAACCCCTAGCCAACAAGGGTATTGGAAGTTGCAACGCCCAATGAAAGGTGTAGAGGCAGAATGGGATCCAGATCAAGGTAAATATAAGCTCTATACCAAGTATACTAAGGAGTTGGCTGGTGATGATGTAGGTGCATACTTTACCTTTGATACCGAAGCCGATGAGACGATAGAAGTCCAGATGGGCGTGTCATTTGTAAGCATTGAGAATGCGAGGGAAAATCTACGGCAAGAGGTGTCTGGAAAGAACTTTGATGAGGTACGTAGAGAGGCAGAGAATCTTTGGGAAAAAGACCTTAGCCGCATTAGAGTAGAAGGGGGAACCTTAGAGCAGAAACAGATATTCTACACCGCACTCTACCATATACTTCTTCATCCTAATATCCTACAGGATGTCAATGGAGACTACCCGCAGATGGAGGGCGGAGAGATTCTCAATACTGGAGGAGGAAATAGATATACCGTATTCTCATTATGGGACACTTATCGCAATGTGCACCAATTCCTCACATTGGTATATCCCGAGCGGCAGATGGATATGCTGAAGAGCATGCTGGGAATGTATCAAGAGCACGGTTGGTTCCCTAAGTGGGAGCTTTATGGACGCGAGACACTTACAATGGAGGGCGATCCTGCTATTCCTGTATTTGTAGATAGTTACCTCAAAGGGCTTCGGGATTTTGATATTCAAACAGTCTACAAAGCGATGTATAAGTCCGCGACTACCAGCGGTAGTGAGAACTTACTCAGACCAGATAACGACGACTATTTATCGCTAGGATATGTGCCATTAAGAGGGGAGTTTGATAATTCGGTATCTCATGCCTTGGAGTATTACGTGGCAGATAATGCCCTCTCTATTTTGGCTCAGGAACTAGGGTACAAGGCTGATGCTCGTAGATTTAGACAGCAAAGTCTAGGCTATAAGCACTATTATAGTCCTGAATTCAAGACCTTCCGCCCTAAACTGCCTGATGGTACCTTCCTCACTCCTTTCAATCCAAAACTTGGCGAAAACTTTGAGCCCAACCCAGGATTCCATGAAGGAAGTGCTTACAATTATACTTTCTTTGTTCCTCATGATATCAAAGGCCTAACTAGGTTAATGGGTGGAAAGCGTGCCTTTATCAATAACTTACAGGCGATATTTGATGAAGGTCACTACGACCCAACTAACGAGCCAAACATTGCCTATCCATACCTTTTTAGCTACTTTAGAGGCGAGGAATGGCGGACTCAAAAGCTGGTGACAGAGCTACTTGAAAAGCACTTCACTACTGAACCAGATGGCCTTCCCGGTAATGATGATACTGGTACGATGAGCTGTTGGGCACTGATGAGTATGATGGGATTGTACCCCGATTGCCCTGGCGTGCCAGAGTACACCCTCACTGCCCCAGTATTTGATAAGGTGGTGATTACCCTAGACCCCAAGTACTTTGGAAAAAGCGAACTGGTGATTGAGGGTGCTCCTTCCCACAAAGGGCAGTACATCAAGTCTATTAAGTTGGGTGGGCGGAAGCTCAAGTCGCACCGCATTACACACCAAGCACTGATAGAGGGCGGACATATCAAGTTTGAGTATTAAGTATTTCTACCTATGGAGCTAGAGCGTACTCTTGCCGAGAAGTTTCTATTTTCGGAGAGCGGGAAATACCGGCCTGCAGTGCGAATATCGTCCATAGGTATCTCATTGGGTGTCTCATTGATACTGCTGTCTCTTTTCGTAGTACGAGGTTTCAAACAAGAGATAGAGAAGAAGCTCAATAACTTTGTCGGCACTATTCGGATCTCCAATCCCGATAATAATTATGATGCCTACGCCCTGCCCCTCACTATTAGTGAGGACCTACTGACCGAGATAGAGAGAACTAGTCAGAGCACCTTTCCTGAGGCTAGGGTAGAGGCCTTTATTGACCAGATGGCCTTGGTAAAAGTAGACTCCTCATTCCGTGCTGTGATGATGCACGGACTGAGCGAAGGGTACGACCAAGCGTTTTACGAAGAGTACCTTGTGGCGGGAAGGCTCCCAGACTTGCACAAGCAAGGGGAGTTGCTACTTTCCAATAAAGTGGCACAGTTTTTAGGCCTCAATGTTGGCGATGATTTCCTTGCTTATTATAGCAATGGCGACCGCACCAAAGTGCGAAAATATCATATTGTAGGGCTTATTGAGACCGGTTTCGATACCTTTGATCATTCCCTGGCACTCACCTCCCTTTCCGACCTTCAGAGTGTCAATGATTGGAGCGAGCATCAGGTTGGGGGGCTTACCGTTACTCTAAAATCAAGGAGTGGGGCAAGCCAACTCTACGACCTCCTTTTTGATTTGCTTGCCGACCGTAGTGAGAAATATGGAGAGCGGTATGCCATGTTTACCGTAGAGGAGCTGAACTACAACTATTTTGGCTGGCTCAACCTACTGGATGCCAATGTGCTACTCATCCTTATCCTAATGATTGCGGTGGCTGCTATGACCATTGTCACAGGAGTTGTGGTACTGATCCTTGAAAGAGTCAGAGCTATTGCTACCCTCAAAGCATTGGGCCAGCGTAACCGCTCACTGCAGAAGATATTTTGGATTATGGCGAGCCATATCCTCCTGAGGGGAATATTGTACGCCAATGCGATTGCCTTGGCACTCGCCTTCCTACAGAAGCACTTTAGAGTGATTTCCCTTGATTCTAGCCAGTACTACATGAGCTACGTCCCCATCAGTATTGATTGGTGGGTACTTCTCGTAACCAATTTGGCGGTATTTATCGTTGTCTTTCTTTTCGTGCTTCTTCCCACCCGCATCATCGGTGGCATCAACCCTTCCCGCACCCTCCGCTTCGATTAGAAGAGACTTTGCACGAAGGCGAACTGCTGCATTGCTATCGGAATTCGAGCTCGGTCACGTACGTGAGTACGCTCCCTTCGGCCCTGGTGGGGCCTTGGTGCCCTGCGTGCACCTTGCCCTCATCCTCAGGCCTTGCATTTTATCCTTCGTGCAAAGTCTTGACACATTTGTCTGCAAATGTGTGAGAATGGCACTTCGTGCAACATTCTCTAGAAAGGGTAGCCGATAGCTAGGTGAAATACCGTTGGGAAGCCATTTTCGAAGGTATTGAAATACTTCTCCGCCCTTCTTGTGGGCTTATGAAGACCTATTCCGATATCCAGACGCAATACCAAGAAATCAAGGTCATACCTCACTCCTAGTCCCGTTCCCAGTGCGATATCGTTTAGGAAATACTCTTTGGTCAGCTGTCCATTAGGTCTATTTGCATCCTCCCTCATCAGCCAAATATTACCGGCATCAATAAAAGTCGCCAGTTCAATCGCCCCAAATACCTTGTACCGTATCTCTAGGTTCGTCTCAAAACGAATATCCCCCGTGCGATCCATAAAACTCAGCGGATCCTCCATCGCTGGATTATATCCTCCTGGTCCTAGCGTACGCACATTAAATCCTCTGATACTATTAGCTCCACCCGCATAAAACTGCTCAGAGTAGGGCGCCACCGTCATATTTCCATAGCTGTAGACCGCACCAGCATAAGCTCGACTGGCCAATTGGAGTTTTGGGCTAAACTTGTAGTTGTATCGCAGCTCCAGCGTCCCCTTCACAAATTGCGCAAAAGGGGCACCCAGAAACTTATAAGGTTCCGTGCCCTCTCGCTTCTTCCCCTTATAGAAAAGCGAAAGCACATTTCCCGCCTCAGCAATATAAGTCTGGATGCTAAATCCATGCCTTCCCTTCAATTCATAACCAAAGAGATAATTAGCCTGCGGAATAAATTGATTCCTAAAAGAGAGCCCAATGATCGGATTCTTTGCGATCACCTCTTCAAAACGCTCCGTCTTAGAGAGTAGGTGATTGTAACTCAGGCTTAGGGG
>NZ_HF988937.1:31453-36537 GCF_000435035.1 Porphyromonas sp. CAG:1061
CGATATGTGAGGTCAGCTCCAAATTGTGCCTGTTTGTAGAAGCGGGCACGGTTCAGAAACGTACCATTCAGTGAAATCAGCGTAGAAGCCGGAAACGAAAGCGGTTCGTGATTCAATACCGGCAGCAATAGCCTTGGAAAAGTGAGCGACGTCGTGACCCCTAGTTCATAGCTATTAATGTCCCAGCTTCTCCCCTTCGTATTGTGCTTCGTCTCCCATTCATAGCTCCCTCTCGCCGTCACCGTGAGCATTTCACCGCCCCTAAATATATTCTTCCTATTGACCGAAAAGTTGAGCCCCGGCCCCACCTGATTATTACTCTTAAACCTAAAAACCCCCTCCAGCTCCGTGCTATAAGGCTTATCCAGTTGCGAAGTAATAATAATATCAAGCGCATTATTAATGCTATCATTCGAAGAACGGTTAAAAGCCACATCGGTATAGGCAAAAGCATTCAGATCCGCCATAGAGCGGAGCGTCTTGATCTGGCTCTCCTGATTGTAGAGAGTCCCCGACTCAAATCCTATGCGTGGCAAGAGCGATGAAAACTTCACCGGCGACCTTTTATGGTACTTAAATAGCACCCCCTCCACCATCAAACTATCCGTGAGGGCACTATTCTGCCCATCCCGCACCTCATAGGTAATAGAGCCGATATGCCACGGACGGTAAGCCTCTGGGAGCATCTTTTCCGAAAGCAACACCCTCAGCTGCACTTTCCCTGGTGCTTGTACCGTATCCGCCTCATAGACAATATGATTGGGTTGAAAAAAGTAATACCCCCGATCCCTTAGGAAGTTGCTGATCCTAGTCCGCTCATTCTCCAAAGCCAACACTCCAAAAGGTTCCTCATGGTGTAGAAAACCCCGTTTTGAATGTACCAGCGAATCCAGTTCTTGCAGAGGCAGAGCTTCCAATTGATAGTTGATACTATCCAGCACGTGCGGTGATCCCATCGCAATGTGGTAGCTTGGCCTGGCACTAATTGAGTCCTTGCCCACGATCGTAACCTCAGGTGTTACTGAGCTGTGGAAATAGCCATACTCCCTCAGCACCTGCTCCGCCACAGTCGCCCTCAGCTCTGGGTTCACCTCCGAGAGGAGAATCGGCTTCTCCCCAAAAGTCTTATAGAGCCACCTCCCGAAGAAATTATTGGAGTGAGCATAGTACTTATCAAAGAAAAAAGGATATGAAAAGGGCAATCGATGCTTTGCCGACCCTAGCAAACTATTATTTGGCTTATAGTTAAGCACACTCTCCAGCTCATTGCGTGCCAATTTACTATTGTCCGAAAAGCCCGTCCCCTTATCGGCATACTCAATTTTCCCCACGCCAGCATAAAACTGCTCCCCCTCGGGGATATACTTAGCTACCGAGCAGCCCCCCAGCAGTAGCAGAGAGAGCCAAAGCCCACACCATTTATTTATTCCCTTCATCCTCTTTATCATTTGTCGTCACCTCCTCCCTTCTTGGCAAAGCTTTTATCTCCCATATAGCTCTAGGCGTAGGGGCATTAGATTTCAGTGGGTTGGAGAACTTGAATAGCTCATTCAGCTTATTCATCTTTCTCCGGATCACATAGCCAATTCCCGTCTCAATCACCTCACCATCCAGGAGATTTTCATAGTTTTTATTGTGGAAAAGCCTCAGATAGTGCGTCCCCGCTTGATCCAGCTGATAGTCCAGCGACATATTATCTATAAACGTCTGCTGCAATCCAGTTGCCGCAGCACCCGTCACCATCTTACCGCCCACCTGCACGCTGATTCGGTTGTTAAAGAGGCGCTTAGTAATGCTGTACGAGTAGTTAGTCCCCACACCATACGCATTTGTACCGTCGGTAATACCTAGATTGATCTCCGCATCAAGAGCCTCCCCAGCGAGCGAATTAATCTGACTAGCTAGGAACGAAGTGAGTGCCCCATTCACATTAAATCCCTTGGTATTCGAAGAGCCCCCACCGCCAAAGTAGTGCCCCGAAGCCAGAAGCATTATTGATTGCCTATTCTGCTCCTCAGGACTCAGGCGTGCCAGCATATTTCGGATCGTCAGGTCTTGCGGTGCCTCCATTTCAAATCGCAGTTTCAGGTTGTCCAGCCTATCCTCCGCGATCACATGCACGTCAAAGTCCACCTGTCTATCCGGCTCCCCTGCTAGCGATACATTACTGCGTATCCTAGCCGTCGCCTTCACATCAATGTCTGGCTCCATTAGTAGCCCATTCCACGTTACCTTACTCCCCTGCTGTACCTTAAACTTCCGCTTTAGTGGTGATACGTACAAGTGGATATCCCCCTCATGGATATTGTACGCCCCATTCAGCGTCATCGCCCCATACGGTGGAATAGAGAGATTAAAGTCACCACCCCCTTGGAGCGCCACCTTATTATTACCATCAGTCGTCAGAATAGCATTCACCTTAGCGGCAGGGTCTATGTGGAGAGCCAGTTTGATATCCATACCACCGAGAGAAAGGCTATCCACCGTGCTTTTTTGCTTCACAAAGAGCGTATCCGAAAAGTCGGTAAATGTCACCAACCCCTTGTACCCAGCCCTGCTCTGTAGCTCCCCTGTTTGCGACTGATAAGTGACATCCGTATCCCCCTTAATAGAGAGCGAACCCGAGAGCTTAAAGGCACTCAGAGGCCCCTTGATCCTTAGATCCGCATCGGTATTCACCTTGCCATAGAGGAGCGTCTCACTCGTCGCATCAGAGTCCAGAAGCATCATATCCCTACCCACTATACGGAGGTCACTCTTCAGCCCATTTGCCACCGATACATATCCTTGAGTGGTGAGCCTGCCTGTATTGGCACTCAGCGCATACTCTTCTAGCAAAATGCGCCCATCTACCACTCTGATTGGTTTCGAATCGAGGTGGTACGTTTCATTGGCAAAAGGAGTATAGAGACTCGCCTCCTCAAAGGTGATCTGCCCACTCAGTGGCACCACCTTAGCACGCTCAATCTTCTCTCCTAGAGCATAGTTGCTCACACTTCCGCTCATCCGCCCCTTCAGCTTAGCATACTTTGCGGGGAGAAAAGGATTGCTCCTCTCCAGCGGTAGCTCCTTCACCGTTAGGTGGTACCTCAAAGGCTCCTTAGCCTCCTTCGATGAGCTCTTCGGTGCAAAGGCCTCCGCCCAAAGCACCGACTGCCCCCCTAGAGCCACCTCACCAGATAGGTGTCTCCCCGACGTACCGTCCTCCATATTACCCGAAGCCTCCACTTGGCCCACTTCCCTCTTTTGGTAAAATAGATTCTCCGCCTTCAGCACCCCCTTCATCTCACTGCCCCCCTTCGGTAGCTGTAGCCAATCCACCGTCGCATTCAGTCTGCCCGAGAGGTCAGGCACCCAAGGCACCGCACCTAGGTCGGCAAGGCGAAGGTCGCTGATCGTTGCCCTCAGCAAGTGACCCCGCTCATCCGGCAGGTTATGTATCTTGATCCAAGTCCCCTCCGCTGTCGCCAGCTCCAGCTGGGCAAGGATCTTGTTGCGATCCTCTTTAGGAAGCGTCACGAAGTCTTCCCCCACCACCTCAAATCTATTGTAGGCGAGCACCACTGGATCGGGGGTAAATCCCAGTGTCAGGTCACCATTCGGCCTGTTCATTAGCTCCAAACCCATCTGTACAAATGGCTCCTGTTTCGAATCCAGCCAATTGATATACGCCTCACTGCGGTGTACATTAGATGAGAGCGAGAGAATCATATCAAACGCCGGTTGATTGAGGAAGGGCTCCTTGTGTACCGTCCCCATAGCCGTAAAGAAAGCCGAGTCTTGCCGAAGCACCAAGTCGATATTATCGATTCTAAAGGTATCCGACTGAAAATGGCTCACCACTCCCAGTCCCGATAGCCCCTCCCCTGCTACTGTCTGCAGGTCCAGCGACACCGAAGTAGCCCCTATGCGGTGCTCATCAAGGTAGGCCCTCAAGAGGTTGTCACGGCCCATCTCAAATCGCAACTCCATATCTGGGTAATAATGTATCCACGGCGCCATATTTACCTGCCCCACTGAGTCGGCGAGCGACTTCTGTGCTTCCTCCATCACCTTTTGTAGGCGAGTAGTAAAGTCATTCAGACCATTCTTAGCCGCAAAGTGGAGCGAGAGATCACCCGACGCCACCTCCGCCCCAAGATCCCTTTCCGAGGTGTGGAGCGTGAGATAAGTATTCTTCGGGTAGATCGTTCCCTTATCCGTCACCAGCACAAAGTTTTCGATCTCACCCTCCCATTGGTACCGCTGCTTCAGGTCGCTCATCACATTACTCCTCAGCTCCAGCTTACCCGCCTGCAAGATCGGCAGATCCACCCCAATCGCCGAGGGGACCACCGTATCCACCAGTATATTGATACTCCCCGAGAGACTATCCCGCCGCATCATGATATCCGATTGTGCCGCCAGCCGAAGCCCCTCACTATCCGTGCTGAGTGCCGCAAAGAGCTGATGATCCTTGAGCTGTGAGAGGAGCGTCAACTGCTGCAGACGATAGCCACGGTAGCTCACACTATCCACATCCACGTAGAGGATGCCCCTCGACCGCTTGTCAAAGGGGTCGGTACCCCGCCCCTCCAGATTGATCGTTGCAGAGAGGGGGCCGATCGTATCATACGGCAAAAAAGGTTGTAGTGCTAGGTCACGTACCCTAAGGTCGGCAAAGTACTCTTCTCGCCGTGGGTGATAAAAGGCATGGAGGGTTAGGTCGCCACCCCCCATATCCGTAGCCTGCCGTAGCTGTAGATCTGCCCCCATCTCCTCTGCTGAGTAGCGTGCCGACCCTCGTAGCTGTACCCCCTCTGGGATATCCCAGCTAGGCGCCTTTTTTCCTTCTTTACCTTCCATTAGCATGAGCAACCACTCCCGTAGCTCACTACCCGTCTGTAGCTCCAGAGTAGCATCCACCTTTCGACCCTCTGCAAGTGGCTGCTTTGCCACCCCCTTCAGCGAGAGCTCCGCCACCTCTTCCCCCTTCATCCGAAGAGCATAGGTGAGCTGATCCTCCATGGTTCCATTCGCCTCTAGTGACACCTCCAGTGGCTTAGAGACCCTTGCCAGACGGTCCCCCAAAAAGCGACCAACAT
>NZ_HF988938.1:0-8340 GCF_000435035.1 Porphyromonas sp. CAG:1061
CGAGAATGGCACTTCGTGCAACATTCTCAATCATTGAGAATATCAAACGAAGGAGTTAGCCAATGCCAAGAGTCATTTTATAACAAGATGATATCCAGTCGTATAAATTAGCCCCAAATTAGTTGCATCTCAGCAAATGCTTAGTTGCAACTCACCGATTGCTTAGTTGCATCTCGGCAAATGCTTAGTTGCAACTAAACTTTTCCTTTCTTATCTCTTGGACAATTAACCTCTAAAACATGAGATTGGAAGAGTTGCCCAACGATGAAGGAGTAGCTCACAAGAATTAGTAGCAAACAGAGCAACGACAACATGAAATTGCCTCCATACGATAAATAGCGACTTTTGCCTATGTGCTGAAAAATGAGTAACTTTGGGGAGTTTAATGGGGGATGGATAGCCTATTAAGACGGCTGTTTGCCAAGTTATTTAGCGAGGGAATTGGCAGATATATATTAAAAACAAAGGAGAAAAAGAATGATAAGGAAACGGCGACAGGCAAGGAAGAAGGTGCTATACTTAGCACAAGAAATCTATCCCTACCTAGAGGATAGTAAGGTAGGTAAGGATTCAAAACTTATCCCTTTGGGCATCATGGGTAGAGGCAATGATATCCGTACATTTATGCCCAATTATGGAGTGATCAACGAACGTCGCCACCAACTTCATGAGGTGATCCGTCTATCGGGTGTCAATCTTACTGTCAATGACAAAGTACACCAGCTAGTGGTGAAAGTAGCGAGCCTGATGCCTCAGCGTATGCAGGTCTACTTTATTGATAATGAGGATTTCTTTGGAAGAAAAGGAGTATTCACAGATGAAAAAGGCACCTACTACGAGGATAATGTAGAGCGTGCAGTATTCTTTATCCGTGGAGTCTTTGAGACCGTAAAGAAACTAAGATGGGTACCCGATGTGATCCACTGTCACGGTTGGTTCACCGGATTAGCCCCCCTTTATTTGAGGACACTACTCAAGGATGACCCAGCCCTCTCACGTGCCAAGATCGTCTACTCTGCTTACGATACAGCTCCAGAGTATCCATTTGATGAACAACTCACAGAGGTACTGGCGTATGACCAGATCAAGCACCCACTTCTGGATGGGCAGGCACTTAATCGAGAGGCACTCGTAGAGCTCATCTTACAGTATGTGGATGGCATCATCTACTCCAAAACCAATAGTTCTGAGGAACTTATTGCTGCAATAGAGGGCTCGGGGAAGAGTGTACTTGACTTCCAAAGCGATGACCAATTGATAGAGTCGGTAGCAGACTTCTACAATAGCATTATTGGTGAAGAAGAAGAGGAAGAGAGTGAAGAATAGGGACAAAAAAAAGATGTTTTTCCAATAATAAAATTCGGTAGGATAGCTGTATAAAAGGCTATCAATATATAGAGCAAATATATGAATAGGACTATAAAAGGTTGGCTAAGTGTAGGAGTAGTGCTAGCAATACTCCTAGTGGGTTGTGAAAATGATCAACACGCCACTGGATTGGATTTGCTCCCTGAATATCTTAAGGGAGAGCCCATAAGCAAAGACTTTGCACTCACACTTCGCACCGTACCAGCAGGTACCGAAGCTGGGAATAATGATATCTATGTAGGTAGTGCATTGGGCTACCTAGGTCGGATGTCCAGCGAAGAGTTCGGTGGTATTGAGACAGAATATCTAACCCAGTTTCGCATTCCTAGCGGATTTAGATTCAAAGACGAGTCAGTCATCACTGGCATTGACTCCGTAAGGCTCTACATCTACTACGACGGATTTGCTGGTGATACTATCTCCAGCATGACCGTGACTGCCAACCGAGTTAAGCAACCACTGAAGCACAATAAATACTCTATCACAGAGGTAAAGGAGTATGTGGGAGAAGAGCTTGGCTCCCTTTCCTACTGGGCAGGCAGAGGGTCACATAGGATAAAAGATAATTCCGGAAAAGGGAACTATATACTTTCCATTGCACTCCCCAAGGAACTAGGGGATGAGTTCTTCAGACGCTCCAAAGCTGGAGACCCCGTCTTTGCCAATCAGGCCGCTTTTGACCAGTGGTTCCCTGGTCTATACCTCCACACTACGGCGGGGCAAGGAAGTGTCATAAGAGTCACCAGTACTGAGCTAGCCTTTTGGTACTCCAAGGAGGTTGAGGTAGAGGATACCAAAACCAAGAAAAAGAAGAAAGAGATCAAGCCATTTGCACAGACATTGATTCACACCTCGGAGGTACCACAGCTATCGCGCTTTGCCAATTTCAGAGTGGATCAGCTACTTGAAGATAAAGGATTTGCTACTATCAAGGCACCAGCAGGCCTTTGGATAAAAGCCACACTACCTACTCGCGCGATTGCCAAGGAGCTAAAAGAGGCGCCAGCAGGCTACTCCCGAACACTCAATGCAGTCACATATACCCTGCAAGGGACTACCGCCTCAGCGGCTACTGCCACAAAATATGGCATTCCCGAAACCCTTCTCATGCTACCAGTAGATAGTACCAAGACGTTTTTTGAAAAGGAGTTAACTGAAAACTCACTTGGAGCTGCCTATACCTCATTTATCGGTGAGATGGTCGTAAGGGGTTCCAGCACCTATCACTTCGGCAATATTGGCTCTGCTATTATCAAGCATATCAAAGAGGAACCAAATAAAGACCTAGAGGTCTACATCCTTCCTGTAGAGCTAACGAAAGCGAGCCAAGATGCAGGAGGAGGCACTATAAGCCTTACCCACCTAGTTCCACCTTCAGCAGTTAAGTTTGCTATCACCCCACAGAATACTAAGCTCGAAGCTACTATCATACAGCGTAAAGAGGGTAAGCCCTTCTAATTGATTAGAAAGCTGGCATTTCCACACCATAAAAGTTTTGTAGCATCACTATGAGCCACACTTCATACCTCAGGGGACTAGCACAGCATTTCTTTCGGATCGAAGGCAAGCAGCTCTATAAGTACCGTTTCTTCTTTCCCAACAAAAGATCCGGTCATTTCTTTCTCCACTATCTCAGGCAAGTGGCAGGAGACGAGTTGCTACTACTTCCTGAGGTAACGACTCTAGGCGCTTTTTTGAGGCGGGCAGTCCATCTTCCGGAGGAGAATGTCAATAATGAGTTGCTACTCATCTACCACCTCTACACCAGCTATAAGCTAGTATACAAAGAGAGTGAATATAGCTTTGAGAACTTTTACGAAATAGGGAAGCAACTCTTGGCTGACTTCAATGATATCGACAATCATCTTGCCGATGCGTTATCGATATTTGAGAATATGGATTTACTCGATGAGCTCACGATACCAGCCAAGGATCTACTGAACCAAGATCAGATTGACGCTCTTAAAAAATATGCACCCACTTTCGAGAAAAACCTAGACAAGGGATATACGGCTTTTTGGCAGTACGTCCCTGAAATCTACACCCAGTTCAAGGAAACCCTTCGCGGTGAGGGGCTAGTCTATAATGGCATGCTTATGCGTGACATAACCCAAAGACTAGAAAATGGGGAGTTAAAGCTATTCAAAGAGCCCAAGGTCAATGTATTTATCGGTCTCAATGCACTCTCACAAAGCGAGCAAAAGATACTCAAGCACTTCAAGGAAAATAGCGAGACCCTTTTTTATTGGGATTATGATAGCTACCTCGTACAGCAGAAGTTTACAGATAAAAACAGAAAAGTAAGAGATAGCCTTTTCCCTGAGCCTACAGATGATAGGCTGGCTTATACAAGAGATAAAAACTCACGACACCAGCCACAGCTACATATTATCTCTATCCCCTCCAAACTAGGTCAAGCAAATTATATTGCTCAAAAGATTATCCCGCAACTACAGACCGATGAGCTGATCAACCTACGCGACCCCAATACCGCCATTATTCTTCCAGATGAAAGCCAGCTCACCAATCTCCTTTCCAACTTACAGGATAGTGAAGTTGGGAAAGCTCCCCTCAAGCTCAATATCACTATGGGCTTTCCCATCAAGTACCTTCCGATTATCGCCAAGCTACTACACCTCCTGAATCTCCAGAGATTAGCCTATGGACGTCGGAAGAACGAGATGCCTATTTGGCGACGGGAGGAATTAATTGATCTCTTCGGGCTGGAGCTAGATCAGGGCACTTTTGATACCACCAAGCTACTCAACCCTAAAACCTCTAAGAAGCTCTACTTCACAGAGGAAGAGCTCTCTCAGGCGATTGAAATAGAGCAGCACCAAGACCTACGCCTGCTTTTCAATCTTGACAGATCCGAGCAAGGTGACCTATTACATAATACGCTCACGCTACTCACACACCTTCAAGAGAAGTTTTCCGATGATGCTACCATCAAAATGGCTCTTACCGTAGTAGAAGAGCTACTCCTGGAGATCAAAGGTTCGCTCAACAGATTTGTTACGGCCCACGAAACGGCACGAAATCAGCTCTCCCTACCCCTCCTATACGACCTTATTCATACCACTATTTCTCAAGCTCGAATTCCATTCTCCGGCGAACCTCTTGAAGGGGTACAAGTGATGGGAATATTGGAGGCACGCTCCATAGACTTTGAGAATATCATCGTGATGGATGCGGGCGAAGGGCTCTTACCAGCCAAAAGCCGGAAATATGGACTCATTCCTCAGAATATTCGGTATGAGAAAGGGCTCCCCACCTACAAATGGCAAGATGCTATCCGTGCTTACAACTTCTTCCACATGATTGGACGAAGTGAGCGACTGTACGCCCTCTATGATTCTCGTAAAACGGCAAGAGCTAGCGGAGAGCCCTCTAGTTATCTTACACTTCTCACCCATATTTACGGAGTGCCAGCCAAGCGATACAATGCTTACTTTCCACTTTTCCCCATACCTTCTAAAGAGCTACAGCCCGACCTTCAGAAGATCCAAGCATATAGAGCCCAGTTGACTAGTAAAGAGCCACAATCCAAGTATGGGCTCTCCCCGAGTGCTCTCATCAACTACCTCACCTGCCCCCGAAAGTTTTACTACCAAAACATTCTTGGACTACGGGACCCAGACGAGCTCACCGATGTACTAGAAAAAAATGATGTCGGAACCATTACCCACAAAGCCCTTGAGATACTGTATAATGGCTTTAATGGAACCGTGGTGACCAAAGAACATCTAAAGGGGATTCTTGACAAACCCGACCTTATCATCAATGCCGTCCGAGAAGCTTACTATAAAGCCTATCAGACAGATGAAACCCAATTCAATGGTTATTTTGAGATGTACAAAGACCTCATCTTTCAAGACGTCCAAAATACCATTCAACTGGACATCAACAAAAACGCCCCTTTTACCTACTGCGGAGGGGAACAGACCATATCCACACTGTATTCTTACGGACAAAATGGAGAATGCATCCATCTACGTGGCACCATCGACCGTATTGATATCAAGCAGGGCAAAATAAGACTAGTAGATTACAAGACTGGTAGCGATAAACTAGAGTTTAACCTCGAAAGAAGTTTTGACCCCGAAAACAGCAACATTGATAGGGCTGCCATACAGCTTCTCACCTACTGCGTGATGTATCTAGAGGCTTATGGAAAGAAAGCGGTCAAGGATATCGCTCCTATGCTCATCAAAGTACGCGATGCCGATCAGGGCTGGTTTGTACACAATATTGACAAGACTAAAAATGAGACAATTGATAGCTTTAGTCTGATTGAGACAGGATTCAAAGAGCAATTGAATGAAGCCCTTCGTCGTATCGCCGAAACAGATGATGAATTTATTCCCAACAACCGAAAGAATAGCTGCAACTACTGTGCTGGTAGAGAGCTCTGCAATAAGGCAAAGCTCTTTCCAAACAGATAACTATATATTACTATGGATATTCAACTCATTGACAATAGCCCCACAGGTCAGCTCATTAGTTACCAAGACTCACTTGCTCAGCAAAAGGATCTCTTCCAGAAAGCCCTTGAAGCAAAGCGACAACACCTACCAGTGCAGCACCATCTGATTTTCAATCAACATCACCCTGTGCTCACACTTGGTAAGCATGCCGACCCGCATAATATCCTACTCTCTCCTGAGCGCCTTCACGCCCAAGGAATAGAATGCTACCAGATAGAGCGAGGAGGGGATGTCACCTACCATGGGCCTGGACAGTGGACAATTTATCCTATATTTGATCTCGAGGAGCTAGGGATAGGACTGCGTCGCTATGTTGAGTTACTTGAAGAGGTGGCCATTAATGTGGCTGCTAAGTATGGTGTAAAAGGGGAGCGGATGCATGGGGCTTCTGGTGTTTGGGTAGATCCTTCTCAACGGCCACGCAAACTATGCGCCATCGGGATCCAAGCTAGCAGGTTTGTTACCATGCACGGCATCGCCTTTAACGTTAGCACACCACCTCAAGCCTTTAATGTGATTAACCCCTGCGGATTTACGGATAGAGGGGTTACCAATCTTTCTATTGAGGCTCAGCACGAAATCTCTATGAAGCAAGCTAAGGAGGACCTTATAGAGAGCTTCCAAGAGATATTCCAGAGAAATATAGCCATCTAATTTGGTAAAGTCTCTGTAGCAAGGTGGGAACAGTCGTTTTTGCCCACTCTTTGTGATGAGTGTCATAAATTATCTTTACTTTTGTGTAGAATAGTATTAGTTAGGGGAATATGGAGAATGGTAATTGTATTGACTTATGAAGATAGCAATGACTAAAGCGGAGCTAGTAGCTCAGCTAAATGAGATAAGAGGGGAGAAACTGGTGGGCTTTGTACCTACTATGGGCGGACTACATGAGGGACATATGAGCCTCGTGGAGCGTAGTTTGCGTGAATGCGAACTAACGGTGGTGAGTCTTTTCTTGAACCCCACGCAATTTAATGACCCCAACGACCTGAAGACCTATCCGCACGATATGGCGGAGGATCTGAAACTACTGGGCGAGGTGGGTGTAGATATTGTCTTTACTCCAACTGCCGAGGATATGTATGAGGAAGGAGAGGAGGCACCTAACCTAGACCTCGGACGTGTAGGAGAGGTGATGGAGGGTGCACACCGACCTGGCCACTTCCGTGGCGTGGTATGGGTAGTGAGCAAACTCTTCCGCTTGGTTCGACCCAATAGAGCCTACTTTGGCTTGAAAGACTTTCAGCAGATTGCGGTCATCAAGAGAATGTGTGCTCTATGCCCCGACTTGGCGGATATTGAGATTATCTCTTGCCCGGTTATTCGTGAGAGTGATGGTCTAGCGATGAGTTCCCGCAACCGCCGACTCTCTGAGGAGGAGCGTGCGGCAGCCCCTAAGATCTACGAGGCGTTGCAAGAGGGAAAGCGACTGAAGGAATCTGGCAAGAGTGTGGCAGAGGTACATGCGGCTGTGGTGAAACAGATAAATGCAGACCCGCTCCTTCGGGTGGAGTACTTTAGCATCGTCAACAGCGACACTCTGGAGGAGGCTAAGGCCTGGAACGGCAATACTACTGGCTGTATCACAGTCTACTGCGGTGAAGTACGCTTGATTGACCACATCTCATTCGAAGGATAATAGAGGGTGAGCAAGTTGCAATCTGTGAGTAGGCAGAGACAAATAGTCGCTCTACTCCTTGTGGGTTTCCTCTGGTTCTCCACATCATCATTGTGGGCATCAGAGGTAGGCAGAAAGTATGAAATGAGAGCGGTGTGGCTTACCACAAACTACGGTCTTGACTGGCCTTCCCGCCCCGCCACTAGCGTATCAGGAGAGAGACAGCAGCAGGCAGAATTGGTACGGATGCTAGACCAGCTTCAAAAACTGGGCATCAATACCGTATTTCTGCAGGTGCGTAGTAGAGGGCGGGTCATTTACCCCTCAAAGATTGAGCCGATGAGTGGCGACTTTGTGCCTGTAAGTAGTAGCTACCAACTGAGCTACGATCCCCTTGACTTTGCCATCAAAGAGTGCCACAAACGAGGAATGGTGGTGCATGCGTGGGTGGCAGTGACGCCCATGGGCAATGACAAGCAGGTGAATAGCATGCCGTCGTGGAGCTTTCCCAAAAAGTACCGCAATGAGATGGCGAGGTATAAACGGGGCTGGTATCTAGACCCAGCTAAGGCAAGTACTGCTGAGTTACTCAGCAGTCTCATTCGGGAACTACTTGATCGCTACTCTCTAGCAGGCATACACCTCGACTATATTCGCTACCCCGATAGAGCAAAGCAATTTCCCGATGCCGATGAGTATCGAAAGAGTGGCGGAGGCAAGAGCCTAGACGAGTGGCGTCGGGACAATATTACGCAACTGGTGAAGGCTCTTCATAAAGCGACTAAGGAGGGACACCCTGACGTGCTACTGAGTGCATCGGTGATTGGCACTTACGACAATGTGCCAGGGCTGAAGTATAGTGGTTGG
>NZ_HF988938.1:8393-9643 GCF_000435035.1 Porphyromonas sp. CAG:1061
TGGCTTGGTGCCGTGATAGTATTATCGACTTCGTGGTGCCGATGATGTACTCTCGTGGCGAACGCTTTTACCCTTTTGTGAAGGAGTGGCAAAAGCTACTCAATGTGCCGCTAGTAGTGGGCTTGGCACCCTATATGGTATTGGAGCGAGAGGGTAATTGGCCCAAGAATGAGGTGATGGATCAGATCAATTATCTTGATAGTCTCTCCAATATTGCTGGGGTGGCTCTTTTCAGAGCAGAGCACGCCATCTCGCATGGCATTGGTTTGTCTACACCATTGAGAGAATTTTGGGATAAAAGAGCACAGTTGCCCCTCGATAGAGGAGTATGGATGGACTGGCTCGATGGCCAGGAACTACAGATTGAGGGACGGCCTAATGGGCTACATGTGGCGTGGCATGGAAGTAGTAAGGGACAATTATTTGCGCTCTATCTTTCACACGATGGAGAGGTGCCAAATGGGGTAGAAGCCCCCTTTCTTGTTACAACTAAAGAGGAAGCAACTATCCCATGGAGTGTCTTGAAGCGGGGTCAGCTCATCGGTATCAAAGTAAGTGAGTATGATCTATCAACTCAACTAGAAGTACTTCCGCTGACTGGAGGGGTCTACTACTATAGGGAAGAGGAGGCCCCCGTGCAGTAGAGAGATAGGAAAGAACGAGAAAAAAGAGTATCTTTGTGAAGTAGTAAGCACGCAAATAGAGGATAAATAGGATGAGAATAGAGTTACGAGATAGGGTTTCGGATGTTACGAAAAACCTCATCATCATCAATGTGATATGCTGGCTAGCACAGTCTGCTTTACCAAGGATAGGGTATGACCTCACCTGGAATATGGGTCTGCACTATATTGGGTCTGACTCCTTTAGGATTTGGCAGCTGGTCACCTATATGTTTTTACACGCCCCAGGACTGGGTCACATATTCTTCAATATGTTTGCCCTTTGGATGTTTGGCAATACGTTGGAGCGGTTGTGGGGCAGTTGGCGATTTCTCCTCTTCTACCTCATTACAGGTATTGGTGCAGGGCTGATGCAGGAGCTGGTGTGGAGCTTTAGCTTTGCGGGATACCCACCCTACCTCCTTGAGCAGCTGCTTACGATAGGGGCCAGTGGTGCGGTATATGGCATTTTGCTCGGCTTCGGCATGATGTTTCCAAATGTGCCTCTCTTCATTATGTTTATCCCTATTCCTATCAAGGCAAAATGGCTGGTAATCGGCTACGGTGTGATGGAGCTCTTCTTGGGAG
>NZ_HF988938.1:9689-11985 GCF_000435035.1 Porphyromonas sp. CAG:1061
AGATGGAGTAGCTCACTTTGCCCACCTAGGGGGGATGCTCTTCGGATTTATTCTAATCAAACTTTGGGAAAAGAGAGCTAGAGCACGACAACTCGATGATGGCTGGCAAGACTTTTACTAATAGACGATTTGCACTGCTTATCCCGATACTTCTGCTCTATTGGGTAGTGATATCGTGGGGGAACGGGGCTATCAGCAGGCTAGTACTTCCTAGTGATGGGGGTACCTTTCTCAGCCAGCCGTGGAGCCTAGTGACCTACGGCTTTGTGCATACCTATTGGCGTCATATAGTAATCAATGTGGGGATGCTCTTGATGCTACTACTCTTTTCTGTGGGTTGTGGCATTAGTAACCGTACGGTACTGGGCCTATTTCTTTGCGGCATTCTCTCAGGGGGCTTGCTCTTTCTGCTCATAGGCGATGGCGTATTGGTAGGTGCTTCTGCTGGCATTGCCGCCCTTGTGCCACTAGTGCTCTATAAGTCGGTTCGCCAAAAAAGAGCGTGGCTACTCTATGCAATGTTATTTGTGCTCGTCTTTGACTTCGCAACGCAAAGAAAGCTAGGGCAGGTGACTCAAGGGGTACATCTGATGGGCTATATTGTGGGAACTCTATGGGTTATTTTCTCTGAGCGGAAGAAGCATTTAGGGGAGACACCATCTGCCGAATTACTCGTGGAAAAGACGAGGGTTTCTGGCTATCATTCACTCACGAGGGAGGAGCAGGAGCAGCTCAAGTAATATGAAGAGGATGCGTAAGGATAGGACTATTCGTCTGCTCAATACCACATTTCGTGCTATTGAGTTGATTCCAAACCTACTCTTTATTGCACTCTACATTCTGGCGGTGCTCTCTCCCTTTATTTCGCCACTTAAGACACAGATCCCAGCCTTTCTTAATCTTGCTTACCCCCTATTGTTAGCTGGACTGTTGCTTCTTTGGCTCTTTTATCTACTCCGTCGTAAGTGGCTCTACTTCGGCTGCTATACATTGCTATTCATCCTATCAATAGGCTATATATTTAGTTACTTCCCCATTCATTTTGGTAAGGGTCTAAAGAAGGAGTATGACCTCAGGGTGATGAGCTACAACGTACAGAGTTTTCTGGGCAGAGACGAAGCGGGAACACTCTTAGCACCTCAACTAATTAAAAGCTACGACCCCGACATTCTAGCTCTCCAAGAGGCAAATCTATACCCCGACCAATTCCCAACAGATGGGAAGCTGAGGAGCCTTTTCAGTAGCTACCCCTACCGACACGTTCACAAGACACAAGCCATCCTGTCAAAGTTTCCAATCAAGGCTGTAGAGGATATTGAGTATGAATCGTCACACAATGGATCGTGCGGGTACCTCATTGAATTAAAGGAGGGTTGCACTCTACTATTGGTCAATAACCATCTAGAGTCTTATAGCCTTAATAGTTCGGAAGTAGAGGAATACAAAGGTTATATTAAAGACTTTAGCATAAGGGATCTACCTCAGCAATTTATCAAGGTGAAGCGTCGATTGGGTCCTAGACTGAACCAACGGGCTAGCGTGGCAAGTAAGGTGCGAAAGGATGTGGAAAAGCTACAGAATAAGTATCAGCCTCAGGCGACAATTGTTGTAGGGGACCTCAACGATACGCCCATGAGCTATACCTACAGTCAGCTAAGGAGCCGGATGAGAGATGCCTATAGCGAAACTGGGCTAGGACTTTCTGTCTCATTCAACGAACGGCTTATGCCTTTCCGCATTGACCACCTCTTTTATGAGGGGGAAATTAAAGCGATTGGAAGTAGTATTCCAAAATATAAATTGTATAGTGATCACAATCCACTTATTGTTGACTTCAAGTGGAATTAGCAAAATATCTGTATGTCGAAACTTAAATCATTAGCCTCACGAGCGGTTACAGGAGCTGTCTATGTCGGTATCATTTTAGGTTGCATACTGACCAATCGGATCGATTTAATGGCCTGGGTATTAGCCCTTTTCGCCATGCTAGGTTCATACGAATATCAATTGATGACTGGGGCCAATCTCTATGCCCTTTTCCTAAGAATTGTTCATGGTATGGTGGCTGGTCTTCCTATC
This sequence comes from Porphyromonas sp. CAG:1061, assembly GCF_000435035.1. Taxonomy (NCBI): domain Bacteria; kingdom Pseudomonadati; phylum Bacteroidota; class Bacteroidia; order Bacteroidales; family Porphyromonadaceae; genus Porphyromonas; species Porphyromonas sp. CAG:1061. The sequence goes on from NZ_HF988938.1 coordinate 11,769, forward strand.
TTAGCCGCCTATACACTGGTTGACTATTCGGGGGATTGGCAAAGGACACTCCTAGTACTACTCCCTTACTTTTGCTACCTACTATTCTATCTGATTGGAGAGATCTATAGGCTTCAACGGCAGCCCTCAGTTGAGTTGGGGCACGCTTTCTTTGCCCACCTTTATACCGCTCTACCACTTGGTCTACTGGTACTAACCATGGGAAGCCGATATGGTG
>NZ_HF988938.1:12037-17208 GCF_000435035.1 Porphyromonas sp. CAG:1061
GCTTTCCCCGACACCTTTTGGCTACTGCCCATTATGGTAACCATTTGGCTCAATGATACTGGAGCTTATCTCATCGGCTCGCTACTGGGTCGGCACAAGCTATTCCGCCGTGTATCCCCTAATAAGAGTTGGGAGGGTGCTATCGGTGGTGGCGTGGTAGCCATTCTTGGGGCTATTGGGTTTCACTCCCTTTTCCCTGAGGTAGCAACTATGTCCAACTGGATTACGCTGGCGGTGTTGATTGTTTTCTTTGGCAATTTCGGTGACCTCTTTGAGAGTTTCTTGAAGCGCTCTTATGGAGTAAAGGACTCGGGCAACATTCTCCCTGGGCATGGGGGCATCTTGGATCGGATTGATAGTCTTCTCTTTGTAGCGATCCCATCCTTTTTCTACATTAATTTGGTCATCTTGGCGTAAGGGAAGCATCTATGCAGATAGTACGATCCGCTATTTTCCGCCACGAATAAATTGATTATCTTTGCAATAGACAAAGGAAGCGATAGCATGGAAAGCAGACAGATACATATCATAAACGGTCCCAACCTCAATATGCTGGGGACAAGGGAGCCAGAGATATATGGGAGCACCCCATTTGATGAATACCTCGAACGCTTGAGGGATCTATTTCCGGCATGGGAATTGGTCTACTTCCAAAGCAATCACGAGGGAGACTTAATTGATTATATGCAGAGCCAAGCCCCCTACTCTAGTGGGATGATTCTCAATGCTGGTGCCCTCTCACACTACTCCTATGCTCTACAGGATACGGTGCGTGCGATAGAGTGTCCTGTGGTAGAGGTGCATATTAGCAACCTTGCTACACGGGAGCCTCACCGACACATCACCCTCCTGAGCGAGGTGTGTGTAGGGACCTTGATGGGGTTTGGGCTAGATGGATACCGCTTGGCTGTTGCACACTTAATTGCTAGAAGGTAAAAGAAAGAAAGAAAGTATATATTACGATTGATTGATTATGGACAATAAAAGGACAAAAATAGTTGCCACAATTTCTGACCAAAGATGTGACACAGAGTTTCTTAAAAGGTTATTTGATGCCGGTGTTAATGTCGTTCGACTCAACTCGGCACATATTGATAAGGAGGGATTTGATCGGATAATTGACAACGTCCGTAGCGTAGATCCTCAGGTACCAATTATGATTGACACCAAAGGGGCAGAGGTACGCACCACAAAGTTTGAGCATCAAGCTAACCTCGTAGCCGGAAATAAGATCACCATAGCGGCCGACCCTGAGGGAACCTCCACCGAAGCGTGTATCTATGTGAATTACAAGAACTTTGTACACGATGTACCTGTAGGTGCTCGCATCCTGATTGATGATGGCGAAGTGGGTCTTAAGGTGCTAGACAAGGATACAGAGCAGCTCTACTGTGTGATAGAGAATGATGGCGTCTTAGGCTCTCGCAAGAGTGTCAATGTGCCTGATGTCCATATCAATCTACCTGCAGTGAGTGACCGAGATCATCAATTCATCCTCTATGCGATAGAGAGAGGGCTTGCGTTTATCGCTCACTCCTTTGTACGTAGCCATAAAGATGTGGATGAGGTACGCCGTATCCTAGATGAAAATGGTGGCGAGGCGATCAAGATTATCTCTAAGATTGAAAATCAAGAGGGAGTAGATAATATTGATGAGATCATTGATGCCAGCTATGGTATTTTGATCGCTCGAGGCGACCTTGGCATTGAAATAGACTTCGAGAAGATTCCAGCCATCCAAAATGATATTGTACACCGCTGTATCCTGAAGAAGAAGCCAGTAATCATTGCCACACAGATGCTCCACAGCATGATCCACAATCCTCGCCCTACCCGTGCAGAGGTATCGGATGTCTCTAGTGCTATCTTGATGAATACTGATGCGGTGATGCTGAGTGGGGAAACTACCAATGGTAAATACCCTGTGGATGCGGTTAAGACGATGAAGCGTATCATCGTAGAGGCGGAGAAGCATCTTAGCTATCGGGGCGGTATTAAGCTTCGTAAGGGCGAAAATGATATCCTAGGGGTTACTAGCTACCTAGCAAAGTACACCGTGAAGTCCACCCTCCGGCTTGGAGTGAAAGCGATCATCACCGATGTGGCTTCGGGAAGATGTGCACGCAACCTAAGTGCCTACCGAGGAGAGGCTCCGATCTATGCTATTTGTAAGGATCAATACATTACCCGTCAGCTCAATCTCTCTTTCGGTGTCTATCCTATCTACCTGAGTCATGAGGGATACAATAGGCGCCAGTATTATGTCAAGGCGGTAAAGACACTTTTGGAGCGTGGCCTGCTGAAGACAGATGACCTCATCGCCTATATTGGAGGTACCCTAAGCAATGAGGTGGGCACTACCAGCCTTGAATTTAATAGAGTAAGTGACCTACTTGACTTCTATAGCGAGGAAGAGCAAAAGAAATGAATCGGCGATTAGAGGAGCTAGCAAGGGAGGAGTACATCGCCACCCACTCCTCACCAGAGCCAGATCTATTGGCCAAAATCAGTAGAGAAGCTCACCTCACGCTCACCCATCCCCGCATGGTGTCTGGGCATATTCAGGGCTTGTTTCTCCAGATGATTGTAGAGCTGATGAAGCCCTCAAAGGTACTAGAGATAGGCACTTTTGTCGGTTATGCTACCATTGCCCTCGCCACGGCTTTGCCGAAGGGAGCAAAGCTCACCACGATAGAGCTGAATGACGAATTGCGTAGTCGTATCCTTGACCACCTCCAGCAAGCGGGCGTAGAGGATCGAGTGGAGCTACTGATGGGTGATGCTCTTGAGATCATCAGCGAGCTACCGCTAGAGGAGTACCAGCTAGTCTACCTTGATGCCAATAAGGCTCAATACCCTGAGTACTACCAATTGCTCGCCTCTCGCCTCCCCAAGGGCGCCCTCATATTGGCCGATAACACGCTTTGGGGCGAAAAAGTATGGCACGATAATTTTCACGATCCACAAACTGTGGGAATACGTAGATTTAACCGACTTGTGGCCGAAGATCAGAGGGTATCGAAAGTGATCCTCCCGATGCGAGATGGGCTCACAATGATCATGATTAACTAATAAAAGGAGATAACTATGGATCAACTAAGAACTAAAAAAGTAGCACGAGAGATACAACGCCAACTAGGAATACTATTTCAGGAGGAGACCCGTAAAACCAAAGGGATCATGATATCGGTAACGGAGGTACGTCTCTCACCCGACCTAAGTAGTGCTCGAGTGTACCTCAGCATCTTCCCCGATGAAAGGGCGGAGGAGATGATGAAGTGGATTAAAGAGAATGCTTCGACGGTTCGTTATGACCTAGGCAATCGGATGGCATCGCAACTAAGGCATATCCCAGAGCTTATCTTTGAGATAGATAATAGTGAGGCCTACGCTCAGCGAATTGATGAACTACTGGGGCTAACTGACCAACCAACTAAGGAGTAATCCACTTGGAGATACTTCCCCTTTTAGGAAGCTTTCTACCAACCGTTCAGGCTATATGTCGTACCACTTCACCAATGCATTTAGGATTGCGTGGCGTTACTTCTTTTCGCCAAAGAGTACCCACGCAGTTAATATCCTATCTATCATAGCAGTGCTAGGAATCTCCCTAGTCACCACAGCTATGGTGGTGGTACTCTCTGTATTCAATGGTTTTGAGCTCTTCACCACCTCACAGCTCTCTAGCTTATCGCCCGAATATAAGTTACAGCGAAATGATGGGCAACCTTTTTCGCCCTCTGCCTATGGGATTAGTGAGGGAGTTGGGGTGCTCGAAACGGAGGCGGTAGCACGGTTTGAGGATAATAGCACCGCTATCAAGTTGGTAGGATTGGGTGATGGCTACTCGGAGATAGTGCCATTGCAAGAGTATCTTTTTTCTGGAGACTTTGACCTTGGGACTACTGAGGTACCTACAGCTATCTTAGGCCTAGGGGTGGCGATGCCATTAGGGGCTGGAGCAGGATATGTCTCACCACTGGAGGTGATGCTGCCAAAGCGACTAGGGCGTATCTCTACCGTCAACCCTCTTAGAAGCTTTCAGAGCGGTAGCTACCATATTACAGGCGTTTTTAGTACCGATCAAGCAGAGGATACGGAGGTGGTATTTGTACGACTAGATGAGGTGCGGAGACTTCTACAGTACGATGAAGATGAGGTAGGATATCTAGCCCTCTCAGCACCGATTGAGGTGCCAGAGGGCTTTCAGCTCCTCGACCGCTATCAGCAGCACCCCGATGTCTATAAAATCCTACAGATAGAGAAGTGGTTTTCCTTTGTACTACTCCTATTTGTGCTACTGCTCTCCCTCTTTAGTGTGATCAGTACGCTTGGTATGCTGATTATTGAGAAGCGAGAAGATGCTCGCACGCTGATGTTTCTCGGAGCAAGGGATAGGATGATCAATTTGATTCCTTTGATTGAAGGGTGGCTACTCTCAGCAACGGGCTTGGTAATTGGTTTGGTGGTAGGGTCAGTATTGGTATGGCTCCAGCAGCAGTTTGGCTTTGCAAAGCTAGGAGGAGGAGATACCTCAATGTTCCTCATCGAGGCCTATCCTGTAGACTACCGACCACTCGACCTACTGCTCGTCTCACTAGTGATCCTGGTGATTGGCATACTGAGTAGTCTCATTGCCTTCCGACTTTTCCGCTGGAATAAACGAGGGTAGGCTCTGCTTATTACGTTACTTGCAACTCCTATCCAAAGTACGGGGTTATGTATTAGAGGTGCGAAGGCACCTTTTTTTTACCATCGGGGACTCACCTTTTCAGAGTTTGAAAAAACCGCTTAAAAAAAGAGCAAAATACGACCCTCATAACTCACTGAAATTCAAAACCATATATAAGCGTTAACCGAGATGCAACTAAGCAATCGGCGAGATGCAACTCGGCAAATGCTTAGTTGCAACTCGCCGATTGCTTAGTTGCATCTCAACTTTTGACCTACCTGTACAGCGGTTTTGTAAGAGTAACCAAATGCGTCACCCTTGTGAGGAAAGTCAGGGCTTACGCATTAGAAAGGCCTTACCGTATGGATTTTAGCGGGGTGTCTATGAAAAGGGACCCCGGCTGAGGGGTCCGTGCTAAATAGGCATAGGTCAAGGCACGCAGTGCCGAAGACCTGTGTATAGATGGGCGTAAAATACCCTTGCGACCCCAGTCGAGGGG
>NZ_HF988938.1:17215-27641 GCF_000435035.1 Porphyromonas sp. CAG:1061
ACCCCGGCCGAGGGGTCGGACAATCCTATCTCCAGGTCTGACCCCTCAGCCGGGGTCAAGTAGGTGGTGAATATGCTCTTACACTCTTTTTTGGTACCTTTGTACGAGGGAGTCAATAATTAATTAGTAATAATATAACAAACGTAATATGATCAACTCACCCGCTGAAGTGCTAAAGAATACAGAGCAAATGGCACTTAATAAGTATCAGGGGTCGCAAATTAAGCTAGCAGTTCTAGGCATCCTAGGTGGTGCATTCATCTCTTTAGGTGGTTTATTTTCCTTTTATTTAGCCTATGGATCACAAGGTATTACGGAGGGGTCTCCTGGTTTTTTTAGGCTCATACAAGGATTAGCATTCCCTATTGGTCTAGTACTCATTTCACTAGTAGGAGGGGAGTTATTCACCGGCAATACGGCAGTCCTCTTCACTGGTGCTCGTAAAGGTTTTATCTCGTGGAGATACGTATTTGCCAACTGGCTGATGACATGGCTTACCAACTTTGTGGGTGCGGTACTGGTTTGTTTTTTTCTCGCACATCTAACAGGGTTACTACAAGTAGAGCCTTGGCAAAGTGGCATTGCTAGTATAGCTAGCAGTAAAGTTTCGCAGCCTTGGCACGTAATATTTCTAAAAGGGATTGGTGCCAATTGGTTGGTATGCCTTGCTATTTGGCTGGGAATGAGTTCGAATGAAATGTTTGGCCGATTGGTGGGGCTTTGGCTCCCGGTGATGGTCTTCGTGACGCTCGGTTTCGAGCATAGCATTGCCAATATGTTTTATATCCCTATGGGGATTATGTCGGGTGCCGATGTGACCGTATGGGAGATGGTTTGGAATAACTTGATTCCCGCGACACTTGGCAATATTGTAGGAGGAGCTATCCTAGTAGGTATGGTCTATAGCTATGCCTACGGATCAAAAAAGTAAACTATGAAAAGAGGAGTTATTTGGCTAGTACTAGTAGTTTTCAACACACTAGCATTGCAGGCTCAGAGCATCACGCTTGGGGAGTGCCTAGAAGCGGCTACTGCTCACCACCCTACTGCCGAACAGATGCAGCTCCAAGGGAAGCTTGGGGAAGAGCTACGCAAGGCACTTTGGTTGGCTTACGTCCCTCAGCTTTCGCTAGAGGCTTCTGCTAATTATCTCAGCGATGTGGTAGAATTGGATATCAAGATGCCAGAGGTGATGGGGATCAAGGTGCCCCCTCCGGATCTGCCCAAGATACCTCACTTTCAGTACAATACCTATCTTCAGGTGACGCAACTGATTTGGGATGGTGGCAGAGTAAAAGCTGGCACCGAGGCGATAAAGTCGGAGACGGCGGCTCAACTAACAGAGACTGAAGTTCGTGCTAAAAAGGTACGTGATGCGGTAGTGGAGCTCTACTTTGCTCTGCTATTAGTGGATAAGCAGATGGAGCTACAGAAGGTGGTGATAGAGGAACTCGCTCGCCAAGCCGATAAGGTTACTTCGTTACTGGCCACCGGGATGGCTAGCGAAAATGACCTAGATTTGGTTACTGTAGAACAAATCAAAGCAAAGCAAACGAGTGACCAACTCCAGCAAAGTCGGAAGGCTCTACTAGAGACGCTCTCCATATATACAGGGCTGAATCTCTCTCAAGGGACGATGGCACAACTGCCAAGTTTACCCACCCTTCCCTCCAATACAGGGACTCGGGTGGCACCCAATAGGGTTGAGCATCTGCTACTGGATAGCCGGCTGAGGAGATTATCGGCCGATTGGAAGGCCTATCTAGCTAAAGGAATGCCTACTTTGGCTCTATTTGCTAGAGGGGGATATGGTCGACCTGGTCTGAATATGATGAACCCCGACCCCTCATTCTACTACATTGCAGGAGCGAAGCTGAGCTGGAACTTTGGCAAACTATACGATCTTTCGACACAAAAAAAGAAGCTCCACCAAAGTCAACGTCTGGTAGAGCTGGAGCGAGCATCACTCGAAAAGGAGTTCCAACGTGAACTGAGTGAAGCATACAATGAAGTAGAGAGGTATGAGACACAGATCACTAGCGACAGACTGCTAGTGGAGACCCTAGAGCGGGTGCTGGATCGCACTAAGAAGAGTGAAGAGGAGGGTACACTTGCCACCTCGGAGTATTTGGAGCAGAAGAGCAAACTAGATGCAGCCAAAAGGACACTAGAGGTAGACCAACTACAGCTCTTAAGGGCTAAGTATCGTGTACAAAATAGATTAGGACTATGATAAAAAGGAATCAATGGGATCATTGGATGGGGTGGCTAGCAGTGGCTACTGCTACACTTTTCCTATCGGCTTGCCACAACCAGAAAAGCGAGGTAATTGGCTCGGGGAGCTTTGAAGCAACCGAGGTGCTGGTCTCTAGCGAGGTGAATGGCAGAGTACTGGAGTGGAATATTGAAGAGGGAAGCACCATTCAGCAAGGGGAGCAAGTAGGATTGGTAGATACTACTCAGCTATTTCTACAGCGTGAGGCACTCCTTCGCTCGGGCAAAGGGGTAAGGGCGAATCAGCCCAATATCGCAACGCAGACCAAAGCTCTGGAGGTAAAGTTGGAGGAGCTACAATCCAATCGCGACCGAACCACTCGTCTGCTAAAAGCTGGAATAGCAACACAGAAGCAACTAGATGACCTAGATAGTGGCATAGCTGCCGTAGAAAGTCAGCTCTCGGCTGCTCGCAGTACGCTTTCTAATCAAAGTAGTCAGATTACTGCCCAAAGCTCTGCCATAGACATACAGGTGGCTCAGGTGGATGATTTGATTGAGCGATCAATGATTGCGGCACCGATCAGCGGTACGGTACTAGCCAATTATATTCACCGTGGGGAACTAGCAGGGCAGGGGCGCCCGCTATTTAGAGTGGGCAATCTCGAGACGCTATTCCTAAGAGCCTACGTACAGAATGACCAATTGGGCACTCTCCACCTAGGCGATGAAGTAAAGGTGCAGGTGGATGGAGAGAAGCGTAGCTACCCAGGTACGATCTCCTGGATCTCTAGTCGGGCAGAATTTACGCCCAAGACGGTACAGACCGATGATGAGCGCTCCAATCTTGTCTATGCCATTAAGGTGCGTGTGCCTAACTCAGATGGCACCCTTCGGATAGGAATGTACGGAGAGGTAGTACGATAAAAGTGTGGTATGAGTGTCGTACAGAGTGAGAAAGCAGCAGCCATATCGGCAGAGGGACTACGACTTACTTTTTCATCCCCTACAGGGGGGAAAGTAGGTGTAGGGACTGCTCCCGGTGGGTTGACCTTTGAAGTGGAACAAGGGGAAATCTTTGGGGTGATCGGTCCTGACGGGGCTGGCAAAACCACGCTTTTCCGACTGCTCTGCTCTCTAATGCTACCCGAGAGTGGCACCGCCCGAGTAGTGGGATATGATGTAGTGAAGGACTACAAAGCACTGAGACAGGTAGTGGGCTATATGCCGGGCACCTTTTCACTTTATCCCGACCTCTCGGTGGAGGAAAATCTCAATTTCTTTGCCACCATCTTTAATACGACTATCGCCGAGAAGTACGATCAGATAAAGGACATCTACAGTCAGATAGAGCCTTTTAAGCACCGCAAGGCAAAGTCACTTTCGGGAGGAATGAAGCAGAAGCTGGCACTCTCCTCAGCCCTTATTCACAGCCCCGAGATACTTTTTTTGGACGAGCCGACTACTGGCATTGACCCGATCAGTAGAGTAGACCTTTGGAATATGCTCCATAAACTCTCAAAGCAAGGGGTAACCATCGTGGTCTCAACTCCCTATATGGACGAGGCAAGGCAGTGTGACCGCTTGGCCTTTATGCAAGAAGGGAATTTCCTCACGATTGATCGTCCTGAGCAACTCACCAAGCAATACCCCTACCCTATCTTTGAGGTGAAAGGGGAGAACCGACTGGAGCTACTCGCAAGGCTCAACAGCTTTCCAAAGGCGATCAATAGCTTTGCCTTTGGCGACGTCTTTCACATCACTACTGAGGCAGGAGTAGATGCGAGCGATATTGCCCGACATATTGGAAGTGGGGAGGTTCGCCCCATCACAGCCGGGCTGGAGGATGCCTTTTTACTACTTTCCAAAACCGAATAAGGGAGCCTATGAGAGTCAGCGATCAAAATGAAATAGTGATTGAGGTCAAGGAGCTCACCAAGGCGTTTGGTAGTTTCTTGGCGGTCAATCATATCTCCTTTGAGGTGAGAAAGGGGGAAATCTTTGGCTTCCTTGGGGCCAATGGAGCAGGCAAGACCACGGCGATGAAGATCCTATGTGGATTGAGCAAACCAACCAGTGGCGAGGGACAGGTGGCTGGGTGCGATATCCTGCATGAAAACGAAGAGATCAAGAAGCATATCGGCTATATGAGCCAGAAGTTTGCCCTATATGAAGATCTTACGGTAGAGGAGAATATCCGCCTCTTTGCTGGCATCTACCGCATTCCCAACTCCGAGATCAAGCAGAAAACCACTCAGTTACTGAAGCGACTTGACTTTCTGGAATACCAAAAGACCTTGGTGAAGAAGCTGCCACTTGGGTGGAAGCAGAAATTGGCCTTCTCCATTGCTATCTTTCACCAGCCTCAGATCGTATTTCTCGATGAGCCTACTGGAGGGGTGGACCCCGTTACTCGGCGACAGTTTTGGGAACTGATCTACGAGGCGGCCTACGGTCAAGGGATTACAGTATTCGTCACCACGCACTATATGGATGAAGCGGAGTACTGCGATAGGGTCTCTATTATGGTGGATGGCGAAATCAAGGCTATGGGGACTCCTGATGAGCTCAAAGAAAAGACGGGGGCACGCAATATGGATGAGGTATTTAAGCAATTGGCGAGAGAGGGGAGGCGAGTAGAATGAAAGCGTCAGGTGCTAAGCAATTCCATGCCTTTGTCTCTAAGGAGTTTATTCATATCTTTAGAGACCCTTATACATTGCTAATTCTGCTACTTATGCCGGTGGTGGAGCTACTACTCTTTGGCTTTGCACTCAATATGGAGGTGACCAATATCCGTACCGCATTAGTCACCTTGGAGCCAGATAGATACACGCAGCGACTAGAGGCGAAGATCCGAAGTCATCCCGACTTTATCCTCTATGAGGAGCACCTTTCGGTGGCTGAGGCGGAGGAGCTACTTCAAAAGGATAAGTTGGATCTCTTCATTGTGATGCCCACCGCCTTTGAGGCAAGCATCTACCGAAAACAGCCGACGCAGGTGCAGATGGTGGTGGATGCCTCCGACCCCAATGCGGGAGAGATACGGGTATCCTACGCCTCTGCATTGCTACAAAGTGTAGTGGTAGAGGAGATTGATGACGGCAGTCAACTTCCCTATTCTATAGAGGTCAATAGCCGAATGCTCTATAATCCGATGATGAAGTCGAGCTACAACTTTGTGCCAGGAATTATGGGACTGGTTCTGATTGTGCTCTGCACCATTATGACTAGCGTGAGCATCGCTCGCGAGAAGGAGCGAGGGAGTATGGAACTGCTACTGGTCTCTCCAGTGCACGCCACTACCATGGTTCTAGCAAAAGCGGTGCCCTACTTTGTGGTATCGCTCATCAACATTGCTTCTATCCTGATACTCTCCTACTTTGTGCTAGGAGTACCCATCCGAGGTTCGTTGTTGCTCATCATCTTGGTTACAATGCTCTACGTACTCGTCGCACTTGCCATTGGTTTGGCGATCTCCAGTCTGGTTAGCCAGCAGAGAGATGCAGTGGTGGTCTCAGGCTTTGGTATGATGATGCCGACCATACTACTCACAGGCATGCTCTTTCCCCTAGCCAATATCCCGGCTGCCCTCCGATGGATCTCCTATCTCGTGCCAGCCACCTACTACATCGGTGCCACACGAAAGGTGATGATACAGGGGCTCTCCTTTATGGGAATATGGCAAGAGGTTCTTGCCCTCACCCTCTTTGCGGTGCTGATGCTCACCATCGCGATTGTAAGTATTCGCCCAAGATTGAAGTAGAAAGATGGTACTAGGTTATTTACTCGAAAAGGAGTTCAAACAACTCTCCAGAAACCCTGTCATCGTTGGGGTGCTGATATTCTACACCATTATGGTGCTCTTCTTCTTTCCGTGGCCAGTAACTCAGGAGCTGAAGTCACTTAAAGTTTCCATAGTCAATAGCGATACAGGCAGTTATGCCCAAAGATTGATCGGTAAGCTGAAGGCAACGAAAAGCATAGAGGTGCAAAGTATTTACCCCGACTATCCATCTGCCTTGAATGATATTGAGCAAGGGGAAACAAAGGCAGTGATGGTCTTTTCCAAAGATTTTAGCGAAAAGCTACAGCTACAAGAAGAGCCTTCGATTCAGTTGCTCCTCAATGCGGTGGATGGCACTCAAGCGGGACTAGCACAGAGCTACTTACTCCAATTGGTACAACATTATTCGAAGCAATTACGGATGGAGGAGCTTGGGCTTTCGCAAGAAGAGATCGAACCAATAGCCGTACTCCCAACCTATCGGTACAATAGTACACTCAATTACAAGTACTTTATGCTACCTGCCTTGCTGGTCATTATGCTCACCATGTACTGCAGTATATTCCCAGCTATGAGCATTGTACAAGAGAAGGAAAAAGGGACACTCCAGCAACTCAATGTGACCCCTATCCGTCGCTCCACCCTTATCCTCTCCAAGATTATACCGTTTTGGATATTGGCAATCATCTCTGTCCTCATCAGCATTCCGGTTATCTATTGGGTCTATGGGCTAGCATTCCAAGGGAGCATACTTCTCTACCTATTTTGCGTATTGATCTTTGCTATCGCTCTTTCGTTTATGGGGGTAATTCTCTCCAACTTTTCTGAGACATTGCAGCAATCAATGTTCCTCACCCTCTTCTTCATCCTCATATTTTTCCTAATGAGTGGGCTTTTCTCCCCTGTTGATGCCATGCCAGCTTGGGCAAAGGTGATCGCCTACGCCAACCCCCTCACCTACTTCAATCGCCTCACCCGAATGGTCTACCTACGTGGATCTGGTTTCCTAGAGATAGTCCCCGACTTGTTGGCTCTACTCGCATTCCTAGTGGTATTTGGGCTTATTGCAGTAGTGACGCACAAGAAACGAGCCGACTGACAATTGGGCCGATTGGCAAGGTTATTGCTAGTAATAGGATAGAAACATAAATCAAATAAGAAGATATGAAGAAAGATAAGGATATAGAGAGAGAGGAGCAGCTCCTCGATGAGGAGCAGGTTGAGACCTCAGAGAACACGGAAACAAATCAAGAGGAGCAGCCAACAGAAGTAGATGAGGTAGAGGCACTGAAGAGCGAGCTAGAGACGATTCAAGACGACTACCTAAGATTGCGTGCGGAGTACGAAAACTACCGCAAACGTACACTGAAGGAGAAGAGCGACCTCATCAAATATGGCGGTGAGAAGATAGTGGGGGGCTTCCTAGATATTATGGATGATATCGAACTAGCCATTAAGAATATGAAGCAGGCGGAGTCGGTAGAAGGCTTAGTGGAGGGAGTAGAGATCATACAAAATAAGTTTGTCTCTGCCCTCAAGGCACAGGGGGTCAATGCCATGGAGGTGATCGGCAAGGACTTTGATGCCGACCAACACGAAGCAGTCGCTATGGTACCTACCGAGGAGGCAGATAAAAAGGGCAAGGTGATTGATTGTGTACAGACTGGCTACACCCTCAATGACAAGGTAATTCGTCACCCCAAAGTGGTGGTAGGCAATTAATAGCAGAGGAGCAAGACAATAATGGCAGAAAAGAGAGACTACTACGAGGTCCTTGGTGTCAGTAAAGGTGCCTCGGACGATGAGATAAAAAAGGCATACCGCAAGACTGCACTTAAATATCACCCCGACCGAAACCCTGGTGACAAAGAGGCCGAGGAGAAGTTTAAGGAGGCAGCAGAGGCGTATGACGTCCTTAGCAATCCCAATAAGCGAGCTCGCTACGACCAGTATGGACATGCAGGAGTAGATGGCAACGCTGGATTTGGAGGGGCAGGTGGTATGTCCATGGAGGATATCTTCAGCCAGTTTGGTGACCTCTTCGGAGGTATGGGCGGCTTCGGTGGCTTTGGAGGCTTCAGTGGCTTTGGAGGAGGCGGAGGAAGTACCGTCAATTATGGCAGTGACCTTCGCGTTCGTATCCATGTGACGCTACAGGAGGTACTCAATGGCACCACCAAGAAGATCAAGGTAAAGAAAAACGTAGCTTGTAGCCACTGCCACGGCTCAGGTGCAGAGGCGGGAAGTAGCAAGGAGACTTGCCCTACCTGTCACGGTTCGGGTCGTGTCATTCGGACGCAAGATAGTATCTTCGGACGCATGCAAACCCAGTCCACCTGTACCACCTGTAATGGTACGGGACAAGTGATCAAGAATAAGTGTACCCACTGTTCGGGCACTGGGATAGAGCAAGGCGAAGAGTTGATAGAGATCAATGTGCCAGCCGGTGTCGCCTCGGGTATGCAAATGACCCTGCGTGGCAAGGGAAATGCAGGACCGAATGGAGGACCGAATGGCGACCTACTAGTGCAGTTTGAGGAGATCAGCGATGCAGAGTTTATCCGCAACGGCAATGATGTGGTTTACAACCTACTCATTCCTGTCACTACAGCTCTACTAGGCGATAAAGTGGTCGTACCCACACTTGACGGCAAGGTTAAGGTAACCATCGAGCCTGGAACTCAGTCGGGCAAGATATTGCGACTGAGGAATAAGGGACTACCAAGTGTGAGAGGGGCCGGCAAGGGCGATCAGTTGATCGTCGTACACATCTTTATCCCAGACAAGCTAGATGCGAAGGATAAGAAACTGATAGAGCAGCTCAGTCAAAGCAAGCACTTCGAGCCTTCCGAGGCCGATAAACGCAAGCTAATCGAGCAGCAACGAGCCAGATACGAAATGTAAAGATAAAAAACACCCTAGCGGGTGTTTTTTTTTGCTCATTATAATACCCCGAAGGGGTTCGTCCGACTCATCCGATGAGGCACCCCCCAAAAAAGAGCACCCTCGCCCCACAAAATCGGTTGGATCTTATATTAGTTTTTCAAGCTACCAATAGGTACCACCAAAACACCATCATCTCTCAGATAGCTATGAGTACCAATCCCAATTAAGACCATTAAGAATGAAGGGGCTGGCATCTTATCAGTATCTATCCTATCTGCAAGCTTCTTTAGGGTCTCAGCTCCACTATCAATCAGAGTTTTACCGCCCAACTTTATCTCAATAAGACCATAATTCCCATTTCTAAGGTGTACTACAGCATCGCACTCCAGGTCATTTCTATCACGGTAATGATAAACTTCTCCATTGAGGGCATCAGCATATACTCTCAAGTCTCTTACTGCCATCGTTTCAAAGAGCAAGCCAAAAGTATCTGTGTCTTTAATCAAATCCTCAGGGCCCACCCCCAAAGCTGCAGTCGCAATGGATGGGTCAACAAAATATCTGGTATCAGAAGTACGGATAGTAGTTTTGGATCGCAAATTAGGATTCCAAGCAAGCATATCTTCTATTAAAAAGATTCGCCTCAATGCAAGAAGATAAGAGGAGATGGTCTCCTCAGTCATAGACCCCGATGAATTAGTTACTAGATCTTTGTAAATAGTAGTGATAGTAGCTTGGGTACCTTGATGCCTAGCATACGAACGAAGTAACCTCCGTGCAAAGACTGCATCGCGATTAACCCCGTCAACCCTTGAGATATCACTATTAACCACCGCATCTACATAGTTATTGACTTGAAGGAGTGCAGCTTGATCTGAAAGAGCTAGAGACCCTGGCCACCCACCCCTACATAACAAGAGAGCCAATTGCTGCGATGAATGGTCTATCGCCACTCCACCCTCTTTTCTCTCTCCTTGAAATAGTTTCTCAAGACTAACTGAACCCGTAGACTCTCCAGATTCCCAGAGACTCATTGGTCGCATGGTCAACCATGCAAATCGACCCGTACCTGAGTGGGTTATTTCCGATGTGTTAGGTGGAACAGCAGAGCCGGTAAAGATCAATTGTCCAGGCAATCCTCTTTTACTCACTTCAAACCGTGCAGCATCCCAAAGTTTTGGTGCCAGCTGCCACTCATCAATCAACCTTGGTGTATCACCTTGAAATAGCAATAAAGGCTCCGTCTCGGAGAGGATAATGTTACCTTCCCTACTCCTTGGGTCATCCATATAAAGGATGCTTTTAGCCTGTTGTTTAGCAGTCGTTGTTTTACCACACCACTTTGGTCCTTGAATGAGTACCACCCCAGCTGCTTCTAATTGGTTACTCAATAGCTTATCTGCTATCCTGCTTTTATACATACAAGTTCACTAATACGAAAACCATTTAAAATACCTTCACAAAGGTACATAGATATTTACTGAATACCAAATAGTTACGATTTCTATTCCGCCAAATGACAGATTTCCATTCCGCCAA
>NZ_HF988938.1:27714-36215 GCF_000435035.1 Porphyromonas sp. CAG:1061
AAGTTCGGAAATACCCATCCGATAAGGCACCCTCAAAATAAAGGACCTCGGCTGAGGTCCCTCTTAAAAAGGCACAGGTCAATGGGGCGTTAGCCCCGCATGACCTGTGCCTTTTTAACACGGACCCCTAAGCCGGGGTCCTTACCCATCCGACCTGTCCGACTTGTCCGACTCGTCCGATAAGGCCCTTGCAACCCGTTGTGGGAGACTTAGAAGAAAGCCTTCTTTATCTCATCTACCAATGATAGCTGCTCCCAAGTGAAGAGCTCCACCTCCTTATCCACAGCCTGTCCGTATGGGTCATCGAAGTGCTTCACCACACTGCGAGGGGTACGTCCCATGTGACCATAGGCCGACGTCTCCCTGTAGATTGGGTGCTTCAGCTTCAGCGACTCCACGATACTGTAAGGGCGAAGGTCATAAACCTCCAGTAGCTTCCGTGCAATCTCAGAGTCACTATACCCCACATTGCTACGGCCATAGGTATCCACGAAGAGACTTACTGGCTCCGCAATACCAATCGCATAAGCCACCTGAATCTTCACTTCATCAGCCACTCCAGCAGCCACAAGGTTCTTAGCGAGGAAGCGTGCCGCATAGGCAGCCGATCTATCCACCTTCGAACTATCCTTTCCACTAAAGGCTCCACCACCGTGCGACGACTTACCACCATAGGTATCCACAATGATCTTACGACCCGTCAACCCCGTATCACCAGCGGGACCACCGATTACAAACTTACCAGTTGGATTAACGTGAAGAATCACCTTATTATCAAAAAGCTTCTGCACCTCTGGTGAGTACTTTTCCACCACACGAGGGAGCAAAATAGAGTGAATATCCCGCCTGATCTGCTCCTGCATGATCCTATCCGCCTCCTCCTGCGAAAGCCCCGCATGAGGCTTCACAAAGTCATCGTGCTGTGTACTCACCACAATCGTATGCACACGCTCAGGAGTGCGGTCAAGGTTGTACTCTAGCGTCACCTGACTCTTAGCATCGGGGCGAAGGTAAGGCATCAAGTCCGGCTCCTCCTTACGGATACGGGAGAGCTCCTGAAGGATCGTATGAGATAGCTCAATAGGGAGTGGCATATAGTTATCACTCTCCTTAGTGGCATACCCAAACATCATTCCCTGGTCCCCAGCACCCTGCTCAGCAAGGTCCTGACGCACCACACCACGGTGGATATCAGGGCTCTGCTCCTTAATCGCCGTGAGGATGCCACACGAATTGCCATCAAAGAGATACTCCGCCTTATTGTAACCAATATCATTGATCACCCCTCTCACCACGGAAGGGATATCCACATAAGCCTGCGATGAAAACTCACCCGAAATCATCACCTGCCCAGTGGTCACAAGGGTTTCACACGCCACTTTACTCTCCTCATCAAAAGCGAGGAACTGGTCTAGGATTGCATCCGAAATTTGGTCGGCCACTTTGTCAGGATGTCCCTCACTTACCGACTCTGAAGTAAATAAATAACTCATAATAAAACCATCTGTCTTATATAAGGCCAAATAGACGAGGCAAGAACTCTCCACAGATAGCTAAAGGGGTGTCAAAAACCAGTCTGTCAGAAGATACAGTGACTGGTAGGGTCACTCATTTAGCATTTTTTACCGTGGTTGCAAGCAAGCACAAATCTCTCCACGACTATCTAGCGATAATATTAATAATTCCTTTCGTTCTGCAAAGGTAGCAAAATAGTTGGCATCCGCCACAAGATGAACCTCTAAAAATGATTAACTTTGGACTTCCAACCGATTCAATATGAAAAAGAGCCGATTGATCACCTCATACGCAATCAATGGAGATAGTGGTTTTGCCTGCCTAGCTATGGTGGCAACCCACTATCACATCACCCTACCCTCATCCTTTTTTGATCAGAATGCACAAAGCACCCTCATCACCCTCGCCAAGCATGCTGAAAGCCTAGGACTGAGAAGTATCGGGGGTCACATTTCAAAGGAGAAATTAACCACCCAAGCCCAGCTCCCCTGCATCATTCCGTGGAGCAATGGTGGCTTCGTGCTACTTGAGAAGGTAACTAAAAAGTGGAGGAAAGAGCATACTTACCATATCATTGACCCCTCCAACCCGAAAGAAGCCTACCAATGCTATGACGAGAGCGACTTCATCTCCCATTGGGGCAAAGGAGGTCTTGGTGCTGCACTGCTACTAGAGCCATCACCATTGCTACAATCGTCCAAGATCACCCAAAGCAAACTCACCTTCCTCTGGAGCTACCTACAGCGATACCGCTCCCTCTTCATACAGATTATGCTAGGCCTTTGGGTTGTAGCACTACTTCAGTTACTATTTCCATTCCTCACACAGGCAGTAGTCGACTATGGTATCGGACAGCGACAGATCAGCTTTGTATGGCTCATACTCATCGCACAACTGATGCTGATATTCAGCCGTACAGCGATAGACCTCTACCGAGATATCATCTTACTTCACATCGCTAGCCGACTCAATATATCACTCATCTCCGACTTCTTCATCAAGTTGATGAGACTGCCCATCGCTTTCTTTGATCAGCGACAATTAGGCGATCTCCTCCAAAGGATTGAAGACAATCAGAGGGTGCAAAACTTCCTCACCTATAGTCCCATCAGCCTTCTCTACTCCCTTTTCACATTTCTACTATTCAGCATCGTCCTCGCCCTATATCATTGGGGTATCTTCCTCATCTTCGTGGCCGGGACAGTAGTTTATGTCGTATGGAAAGCCCTTTTCCTCAAAAAGCGAAAGCAACTGGATTATCAGCTCTTCGCAAAAGAGAGCGAAAATAGCAACGTCACCTACCAGCTCATCAATGGCATGCAAGAGATAAAAATACAAGGGTGCGAAGAGCCAAAGCGGTGGGAGTGGGAGCATGCTCAAGCAGGGCTCTTCAAAGTCCATCTTAAAAGCCTCAACCTCCAACAAACTCAGGCTGCAGGCTGCACAGCCATTAGAGAGGTCAGCAACGTCATCATCACCATCATCTCCGCTACAACCGTCATCAATGGAGATCTAACACTCGGTATGATGCTAGCCATCCAGTCCATCGTTGGGCAACTCAATAGCCCCGTAGAGCAACTCATTGGATTTATCTACTCATGGCAAGATGTCAGCATCAGCCTTGATAGAGTCCAAAAGATTCACCACCATAAGGATGAGGATAGCGATACCTCCCTCCTCCCCACTGGTCAAATAAAGAGCGATATCCACCTCAGCCATCTCTCCTTCAAATATCTACCCAATAGTCCAAGAGACACTCTCCATGATATCTCACTCACCATACCTCACGGCAAGATTACCGCCATCGTAGGACCAAGTGGAAGTGGCAAAACCACCCTCCTCAAGCTACTTCTAGGCTATTACCAAGCCTCACTAGGGGAGGTAAAACTAGGCTCCACCCCTCTAGATCAATACTGCCTAGAGTGGTGGCGTAGTCAGTGCGGCGTAGTGATGCAAGATGGCTACCTATTCTCCGACACCGTAGCAAAGAATATCGCACCCACCAATATCCTACCCGATGAAAAACGACTACAAGAAGTAATCCAGTTAGTTGGCCTCTCCAACTGGATCGCCCAGCTCCCTCACGGCATCAATACCCTCATAGGCGGAGAAGGGCAAGGAGTTAGCGAGGGACAAAAACAGAGAATACTCATCGCAAGGATGCTCTACAAAGAGCCAGACATACTACTTTTAGACGAAGCTACAAGTCATCTTGATAAAGATAGAGCCACCCAATTGATAGCGCAGATTTATCGCCACACTAGGGGCAAAACGATCATTGTGATCGCACATCAACTAGCCACCATTCAGCAGGCCGATCAAATCATATACCTCAGCAAGGGGCAGATAATAGAGCATGGTACCCACCAACAGCTCATGGAGAAAAAAGGCGAATACTACAGACAAGCACTTAAGGAGTCTAACTATGAAAAGTAATAAAGAGATAGATATTGTAGGCAAAGTACCCTCTAGCCTTACCGTAGTAGGACTTTCACTCATTGCTATTGCACTAGTTAGCATCATCGTCACCACCTACCTACTGCCCTACGAGCGGAAGGTAAATGGTACAGCTATGCTCAGCGATCTAACCCCCTCCAACGACAGTATCAGGGGAGTACTCCTACTAGAGCTCCAAGAGGAGCTACCTAACCACCTAATGCACTCTTCCGGCATTCCCATTCAGCTACGAGCAGATGAAAGAGTTATCAACGCCACACTTCTCAGCATCACTCAAGTAGACAGCATCAATACATACCAAGCTAATTGCCTGATAGCACCCACAGACACCACATTTCTCCACGTCCAAGAACTTACCGCCACCCTCCACATTACCCCCACTAGCTTCACCCAAAAACTATACTCTCTATTCATCGCCAATTGATCCCCAAAGCAATACACAGGACGTTCGAGCACCCACCGAAAAAGGACCTCGGCAGAGGTCCGTGCTAAATAGGCACAGGTCGAGGGCGAAGCCCGAAGTGTATAGGAGACCACCACACCCCACGACCCTGGCCGAGGGGTCGGACAAACCCTATCTCTAGGTCTGACCCCTCAGCCGGGGTCATGGATATAGACCGCCTATCTGTACACAGGTCATGCGGGGCTGACGCCCCTTTGACCTGTGCCTATTTAATAGGAACCCCTCAGCCGGGGTCCTTACCATTGACCCAAGCGTCCGACCTGTCCGACTTGTCTGACCCGTCCGACTTGTCCGATACCCCCCAAAAAAAGAGCACCCGACACGTCCAATAAGGCGGCTACTCCTTTAGCAGGGCAGCAATCACCTGGTGCCACTCACTTGGAGAGAAACCTGAGGCAGGGTGCTGCACAGGCAATACCCGCACCTCATGGCCATTCCGCAAAGGGTAAATCCACGTCTCCACTCCACAGCAGTCAGCACCTTGATGACCAGCTTCGGGAAGATGGTCATAAAGTCGGCTTCTACCCCATACCAGTACCACATCGGGCTGATACTCCTCCAGCACCTCTATGAAAGCTGCCTCCGAAGCCACCAGCATCTCTTTTGTAGGTGCAGTACGAGGACCAGTAAGAGGTTGTTGGACAAAGTTGTAGTAGAGCACTTCATCCCACACTGCTTCCGAAGAGAAGCGGTCCTCCTGATGCCCACTTAGAGCACTTGCAAACTTTGTGTAGGTATTCATCCACCCCTCAAAGTCGCAAGAGCGGTCAAACTGCCACTCAAACACCTTCGTGGTGATGTTGGGAGTTGCGTCGCTAGGGTTGTCACAATAGTGACTCTCCCCCAGCACCATCACACGCTTGCCCCATCTGGAGCGAGTATAGCTCCTCCCTACTCTTGGTAGAAACTTCACGTCACCCATTCTTCTTACCTCCACCCAAGGCAACTAAGATACTCACACCAACTGAAGCAATGGTACCGATGGTTTTAAGTACAGTCTCTGCAGTGTCCTTCCAGTCTTTTTCCTTGTTCTCGCTCATAATAGTTTTTGTTTTAAAAGTTATACATTATAGTTACTACTCCTTATTATATAGGTGATACAGGTCATCGACCCATTTCACAAACTCCTTGCGTACCCACTCCGGCTCCAGCACCTCAATCGTACCACCCATTGATAGAAAGGTCTGAAAGAGGTCAAAGGTAGGGCGGAGCTTGTACTTAAAAATAACGTAGTTACCATCCTCCTTACAGGGGTACTCCTTCTGCGAATGATGCAGCGGAAGGGTCCGAATATAATTGGCCTGCTTCCATGTCGCCCTAATCGTGATATACTCGAAGGGGTCATCGCCAAGTATGATCCCATAGCAATCCTCAAAGAGCGACTCCATATTAAAGTCCTTAGGATACTCAAAAGTCTCCTCCAAGAGCGTCAGTCCATGCAAACGATCCAAACCATAGATCTTAAGCCCCGTAGAGAGATCTATCCCCTCCTCATCGTAGCAACCAAAAGGCGATAGGTCAGACTCCTTCACCTCCTTCGCAATAAGATACCACCGCTGCTTAAATAGCCGAAGGGCAAAGGGATAGAGCCTTAGAGTAGCTGAACCACCAAGTGCAAAACTCTGATATTCAATCTCTATCTGACGATTCTGCTGAATCGCGTCTAGCAACTCAAATAGATAAACCGAATCATAGCTAGGCACCTCCTCAAAAATCACCCGATCATGGATATCCTGATATTGATGAAAAAGAGTATTAAAGGTAAAGTTATCCAATAGCCATTGATTGATTTTCTTCTGACCACGAATAGAGTTGGTATCAATCGTATATCTATTTCCCGCCTTTTTATTGCAGCTAATCTCCACTTCAAAGAGCTCCATCACCGCATTCTTATGCTCATGGAAAGTCCGCTCCGACAGCGGTTCGCCCAACTCATTGAGAGGCGACTTCTCCCACTGCAGAGAGATCTCCTCACGTGTCAATCCACGTGAGCGAGCCAACGTATCATATAGCCATAGGTACCTCTTCAGTAGTCGTGCTATACTTGTACGACCTGTACCACTATTACTTCTCGCCATAAAATCGGTCACTACTCATTAACGATTCATAGGCAAATATACCCAATGATACTGCAACATCTCCGCAGTACCCTACCACCCACCCCATATTTAACATTTACCCCCCAAAAAGGAGTAGCCTTCTCATCCAAAAACCTCTGCGAGGTTTTCGTCCGACCCGTCCGATAAGGCAACGTCAAAAAGCCCTGTCAAAGCGGGTAGCAAAGCTAAGCACCTCACGGCTGGGGATACCTAGCTTATTGGCGAGTTGTCTCCACCTCCTCATAGTCTCCGTAACCTCATCAATAATCCGCTGAGCAACCTCCTTCTCAAGCATATACTCCTCAGATGCATCTGCCAAAAAGTGCAAGTTAGCTTCACACGTATTGGAGTTGATGAGAAGACTTTGATATGGATTAAGCGTAGGGTTCATATCGTAAGCAGGAGACAAAGTCCATCCTTTAGCGGTCAATAAAAAACCATGGTTACGAAAGTGGTCATCACTATTACCAATACAGATATTAAAGGCCACCCTTCTATATAGTTCTTGTAGATTCGCTTGCACATCGGTACAATGCTGGATAATAAAATCAACAATATCTAGGTAACCAAAACCATTAGATGCATTGTCTCCATCACTCAACCCCAGCAAAGTCATTGCCGATGCAAAATGAATACGCTTACCCCCTCCCACCCTATCAAATCTACGTGATAATAGAGTATGATATGGAGTCTCTGTAGTTAACACCTTCGTATCAGCCGCATCAATACCAGCCTCTTTTGCCAATAAGTGACAAAAGTGCTCCCACAACCCTGCATCATAATCATCCTTCCTAGATGGAAACTTAGCGATGTATAAGGTTCCATCAGTATCTACCACATTAGCCTTTGGCCTAGCTCCACCAAGCGAGGAGCCAGGTTGCAATAGTTGTGTCAACCACTTCTTATCTGGCAATTCGCTTGCCTCCTCGCTTTGTTCTATTTCCTGGCTCGCCGCTTCCAAAGTCCTTAAATCAGTCAAAGGAGGCACCCTCAAAAACGGACTACTGTTGATAAATTCCCCATCAGCTACCTCCTTAAATCTAAAGCCACCCATACGAGAAAAGTCATCAATACCAAGGAGATAATCAAACGAGGTAATACGATGGAGAGGTCTTTGTTCTTCCATCGCTTGGATTTGCTCCCTACGCATAAAAAGCATCCTTCCCCAGCGATCTGGCAGTGCGTCTGAAAAGCAACCAAAAATCTCTTTACCCTCCTTGGTGTACTGCATACCAATAAACGGCTTAAGGTCAGCACTCAAATAGAGACTACCATAATCCCGAAGCCACTCTTTATCAAATGAGAAACCATAGCTATCAGACCCTCGAATCGATTCGTAAGACAATTCTCCGACCAACCTAACCTCATCAAGCCAATCAAAATCAGCATATACCAGCAAACTTTTCATGAGCATTATTTCTTTGAAGCACGTTGTCTATCCACCATACTCAGGTCTTGTAGACGGCGACCGAGTTCATCCTCTTTGGCCAACCAAAGGATATCATCTTCAAGTTGAAGGGCATACAGCACCCTAAGGTAAATACCAATCGCCACAGTAGGAGTCCCCTTCTCTATCCGTGAAACAGTAAGGGGCGAACAAGTTGCTCGCTCTGCCACCTGTGCAATGGTAAGATTTCGTCTTAGCCGTGCCAGCTTAATCTGTTCGCCTACAATCTGCATCTTCTGCTCCAATTTACGGGGCAACTTCGTCCCCATCGTATTCTTTGCCATACTACTTAACCTATCATATAATATGCAAATATACACAATATCTATATTTAATGATATATAACAGGACCTCGCAGAGGTCCGATCTAAATAGCCACAGGTCGAGGCTTGAAGCCCTGTGTATTGGAAACCGCCCCCTCCTCACGACCCCGGCCGACTTGTCCGATAAGGCACCATAAAAAAGGACGTTGAAGCAGGTGATTTGCCGAGTTGCAACTAAGCGATCGGCGAGTTGCAAC
>NZ_HF988939.1:0-1767 GCF_000435035.1 Porphyromonas sp. CAG:1061
ATTCTGCCTTACACACTTTTTGGGTTACTACCTTATTTCAAGGGCAAATCACTACAGGCATATTTTACAATGGTTGAGCCCAAAGTCTTTTAAGCATTTGCTTCATATTAAAATAGTTATCATTGCTAGCTTGTTCTTTTTGAAAAACATCGGTGACAAGCCGATGAAACCGTACAGCATCTATGCTCCTATAGAGCATCCAAAGGGAACCATACACGTCACTATGAAAGAGGGACAAGAACACGACCACTAAGCAGTACAGCTTTGTTCTACAGATAAATTAAAGGCTACACCCAAAATTGAGTGTAGCCTTTATTAATTCTCTAATACTATTAAATCACAGATGCTCAGAAATCATGACGGTGCCTTCTTTAATAGATCTAAGGGGAGTCGAAGAGTTCGGGCAGTATGAATAGTATTTTCTTCATTCTGGGTTATTGGATAAGTATACTTCGGTATTTCGTTGCATCTCAGGGAGCTTTGCCCTCGTCATTGCGGTACCATAGAAGATGGTAGCGTAATGCTTTTCATCGAGCTCCTCAAGGTCCTTCCGATCGAGGTGGAGGAGCTGTGGGAAGGGGGTGAATAGCGAGGCGGGCTTAGGAGATTGGTTGTAGGGGCAGACATCTTGACAGGTATCACAACCGTAAAATCGACGTCCGAACCGCTGTGCCAGCTCTGATGGAATAGCACCTCGATGCTCTATGGTAAGATAGTTGATGCATCGGTGGGCATTCAGCCCCTCCTCGGTGAGGGCTCCTGTGGGGCATGCCTTGAGGCACCTTTGGCAATCGTGACAGGAGTGGGAGCAACTTTGGTCGCTTTCCAACCTGAGGGAGGTCAGCAATTCCCCAAGGAATAGGAAGCTCCCCACCTCCGGTACAATGAGGTTGCGATGATGGCCGATAAAGCCGATCCCCGACTGCTCAGCCCAATACCGCTCCAGGAAGGGAGCGGTGTCTACCATTGCCCGATAGGTATGGGGTGCAACCTCAGAATGGATTCGATCGGCAAGCCCCAAGAGCAATCGTTTCATCACCTTATGATAGTCTCGACCGAGGGCATATTTAGCCACTTTTGGTGCCGTTGCATCTTGCCTCTGTGGGGGGTAATAACTAACTGCCAAGATGATGACCGAGGAGGCTTGGGGTAAAAGCAACCGGGGGTGCTGTCGTTGCTCCATATATCGCTCTAGGTAGGACATACCAGCGTGGTTGCCGTGCGATAGCCAATTTTTATACCTTGCTATTTCGCTATCCGCCACCTGGGCAATAGGGGCAAAACCGACCGCATCGACCCCCATCTCCATAGCGATAGTGCGTATTTGGCTGTTGAGCGACTTCATATTGCTTTAGAAGGTCAGCTCCAAGCGGTCGTAGGCTGGGAAGACCCCCTCGGGGCACATCTTCTCGATCTCTTGGTGCGTGCCAAAGGTATGAGCAAAGTGAGTAAGATAGGCTCTTTGGGGCTTTATCTCCTCAATGAAATGGAGCGCTTCTTGGAGGGTGATGTGCGCAGGGTGTTCATAGAGCCGCAGGGCATTGATCACGAGGGTAGGAATGCCTTTGAGTCGCTCCATCGTCTCCTCTGGTAAGGTTTTACAATCGGTGACATAAGCCAATTTATCGAATAGGTAACCTACTATTGGGAGCTTACCATGCATCACGCGGATGGGCTCCACACGACTCCCATCCTTAAGCACCAAAGGGGTGCCCACCGAGACCTCGTGCATCACAATATGGGGCACACCGGGGTAGCGGTGGTCTA
>NZ_HF988939.1:1779-10266 GCF_000435035.1 Porphyromonas sp. CAG:1061
GGGGTAGCGGTGGTCTACAAAAGCGTAGGGAAGTCGGCGCATGACAGCCTGAATAACATTGGTCTCCGCATAGACAGGCACTTCAGGCTTGTCCCTAAAGAGCGGACGCATATCGTCGATGCCACCGGTATGATCGTAATGCTCGTGGGTGAGGAGGATACGATCAAGATTGTGGCACTGTACGCTGAGTAACTGGCTACGGACATCTGGACCGCAATCGATCAGGATATCCTCGCCCCCATACTGAATCAGTGCCGAGGCTCTATATCGCTGATCCCGTGGGTCTTGTGAGGTACAGGTGGGGCAATCGCAGCCGATTTCTGGTATCCCTGTACTCGTGCCGGTTCCTAAAAAGGTGAGCTTTCCCATCATTTTATCTTCCTATATTTCCAATGCTCTCCTGTGCACCGCTCCGCACCATTCGTACCTCGGGGTGTAGCTCAATATCAAATTGCTGACGCACTGCGTCAATGATTCGCTGGGCAAAGTCTACCACCTCGTAGCTATAGGCATTGTCATAATTCACAATCACAAGGGGTTGTTTTGGATAAGTACCCACCTTTCCATCCCTTACCCCCTTGAGCCCCACCTGCTCAATCAACCATGCGGCTGGTATTTTGAACTTCTCCTCGGGCAAAGCGTAGTGTGGCATCTCTGGGTACTTAAGCATCAAGTGAATGAAGTGAGGTTTATCAATAATTGGGTTCATGAAGAAACTACCTCCATTGGGGAGCACCTCAGGATCAGGCAACTTGCTTTCTCGGATACGAATCACCTCCTCCACAACCCTTTTCGGAGTGATAGAAGGTAGCTCACGAAGAGCCTGCAGACCTGCATAATGAAGATCGGGCTTTGGCAACCTTGAAAGCCGATAATCTACCGCATAAATCACCTCAAACTGCTGTGCCTTTTCCTTGAAAACAGAGTATCGATAACCATATTGGCACGCTTCATTAGTCCATATACGCTCTTCCCCTGTCTCTAAATTGATGCTATGAACCGCCTCTATCACCTGAGAGGCTTCTGCCCCATAAGCTCCAATATTTTGGACTGCCGAAGCCCCTACTTCGCCAGGGATCAGGGCTAGATTTTCCAAGCCCCATAGCCCTTTTCCGGTGGTTTCAAGGACCAACTGGTGCCAGTTTTTACCCGCCTCTACCCTCAGAAGGAGGGTCTCTTCATTTTCCTCCAAGAGCTCCACCTTTTGCCCCGAGTAGTGCAGCACCGCTCCCCTAAAGTCGCCAATAAAGAGCAAATTGCTTCCCCCACCCTTAATCATCATGGGCAAGGTACGGAAATACTCGTCGCGATATAGCTTCTGGATATCTTCTTTTGATTCGAGCTCAATGTAAAAACTCGCTTTGCAAGCCATTGCAAAGGTGTTGAGCCCCTTTAATTCAAAGCCTTTGTGTATCTGCATGATATTTATTCTAATGATTATTATTCTTATTTCTCACCTCCGCAAGTCTCGCTTCGTGTGGGTTATCGGCAGGTTGCCAAAAACTACTTCCTAGCAGAGCATCAGGTAGGTATTGCTGGGCCACGAAATGACCAGGGTAATCGTGAGGGTAGATATAATCCTTGCCATACCCTAGCTCCTGCATCAGCTCTGTAGGTGCATTACGTAGGTGCATAGGTACCGGGTGGGCAGTATGATTCCGCACATAGGCCAGTGCTTGGTCTATAGCTAGGTAAGCACTATTGCTCTTTGGGCTACAAGCGAGGTAAATGGTCGCTTCGGCCAAAGGGATACGCCCCTCGGGCCACCCAATCTTGTCCACAGCATCAAAAGCACTCTGGGCAATCAGGAGGGCATTGGGGTTGGCCAAGCCTATATCCTCAGCCGCCAATATCACCAACCGTCGGGCAATAAAGCGGGGTTCCTCCCCACCTCCTATCATTCTAGCCAACCAGTAGAGTGCTGCATCTGGATCACTCCCTCTGACACTCTTAATGAATGCGGAGATAATATCGTAGTGCATCTCCCCACCCTTATCATAGACGGCTGGATTTTGCTGTAGATAATGGGCGACTAACTGGTTATTGATCAATACCCGCTTATTTTGGGATGCATCGGGCATAGTGGTTAGTAGCTCCAGGATATTCAGGAGCTTCCGTGCGTCCCCACCCGAAGCGCCAAAGAGGGCATCTGTCTCCTGAATATCAAACTGGTACTCCTTCAGCACTACATCCTCCTTCGTCACCCGCTCCAAAAGCTGTTGCAACGCATGGGCGTCAAGCGACTTCAGCACAAAGACCCGACAGCGAGAGAGCAACGGCCTAATCACCTCAAAGGAGGGGTTTTCCGTTGTGGCACCAATAAGAGTGATGCTTCCCCGCTCCACAGCGTGAAGCAGAGAATCTTGCTGCGACTTACTAAACCGATGTATCTCATCAATAAATAGGATCGGTGTCTTACCACCACCAAAGAGGCCACTCCGCCGTTCGTCCGCTTTCTGGATCACCTCACGAACCTCCTTCACCCCTGCCGAGACAGCACTAAGCGTGAAGAAGGGAAGCCCCATCTGCTCACTGATAATATGAGCTAAGGTCGTTTTCCCTACTCCAGGAGGACCCCAAAGGATAAAACTCCTCAACAGGCCACTCTCCAGCATCTCGTACAGGGGAGCACCTTTCGCCACAAGATGCTCCTGCCCAACATACTCCGACAGCTGTGTAGGGCGCATTCTCTCAGCCAATGGTGCCAATTGCTCGCTCATAAGCCACTTTCAAAAAATGATCCTTCTATCCCTATTCATTACCCTCCTTAATTTCATTTTGTAAATATACCCATTTTTTCAGCCAAAAGAGAGAGGTTCGCCAAGAACGTCATTCCTATCCCCTCTATTGATTGTTGTCACTTCATTGAGATAGGGTCTCCGTTTTCATCTGGGTAGCGTCTGTTATTTATAGAATAGTCTTATAAGCATATCATTTTAATGGCAAAATGGTTATGAAATAGGTTGGATTAGGAGAAACCAATGTAATTTCTTTGTATACTTGAAATATTTATGTACCTTTGCAAAGCTTTGAAAGCGGGATCTGCTAGCTCAGTAGGTAGAGCACAACACTTTTAATGTTGGGGTCTTGGGTTCGAGCCCCAAGCAGATCACAGTTTGTTTTCGGTCCTCCTTCAGGAGGAGACAATATTAAAGCTCTTCAATCTACCTCTTTCATCGGTAAATTAAAGAGCTTTTTGTTTTGGGCAGTCACTGCATCTTTTCCAATACTCTCTACAAAGACCACATATATCTCTCCTCCAAAATAGGCTTCATTTCACAATAGAAAAAGGGTGCTAAAGTGCTGAAATCCACACTTTAACACCCTTTGAGCCTCTTGCCGGACTCGAACCAGCGACCGTCTGATTACAAATCAGGAGCTCTACCAACTGAGCTAAAGAGGCGGGTGGGTAAGCTATCTACATCGCGCCGCTACAACCAGCTACCCTTGCTGCGATCAAGCCCTGGGGGAGTTCACCAGGAGCTGGCCGTGCAGGACTTACCCGTAACGATTGCAAAGGTACCATTATTTTTTGTCGCTACCAAATGAATACCTTTAAAAGTGGTCCAGCTTGGACTTGAACCAAGGACGCCCTGATTATGAGTCAGGTGCTCTAACCAACTGAGCTACAGGACCAATCAAATAGATGCTTTGCGTGCATTACACGAAATCTTCGCATCCTCTCGTTTTTCGTGTTTGCAAAGATAGCAATAATAGTTTTCTCAGGCAAGTGTTTACGAAAATATTTTGCTTTTGGATCTATATAATAGGAATGATGCGCCTTGGTAGGTTATGCATCTTCTATTCAAATGCGTTTTTATAGCAAGCCTAAGCATTAAAGGGCGTTCCCGACTGATTTATAGATTGTGAAGTGAATAGAAGTATAGTAAAAGTTGTATCTTTGCCTATATGTAAACTAGATTAGTGCCGATATATGAGAATTTGTTTATTAGGATATGGAAGAATGGGGCACGAGGTGGAACAAGTTGCTCTATCTCGTGGTCATAAGATTGTAGCTACAGTTGACTCCGATTGGGATACTCTCCCAAGTTGCGATATTGTGATTGAATTTAGTCGTCCTGAAGCTGCATTTAATAATATAACTAAGTGTATGCAACAAGGGCTTCCTATCGTGTCGGGAACCACTGGATGGCTAGAGCAGTGGGGCAAAGCAGTTGATTGCGTGAAGCAGAATAACGGCACACTTTTTTACGCATCCAACTTTAGTGTAGGGGTTTATCTTTTCCGATTGATTAATACCTATATGGCAAGGTTGATGAACCATTATCCCAACTACCTACCAACTGTTGAAGAGACACATCATATCCATAAGCTAGATTATCCGAGTGGTACTGCACTCACCATTGCCAATGAGATGCTTGAGTATCTAGATACAAAGTCGGAGACTTTAGCGTATCTAGAACCTAATAAAGTCCCTACTCATAGGGATGACCAACTTTTGATCACCTCGATACGTAGAGATAGTGTCCCTGGAACCCATGTAGTTAAGTATGAGAGCGAAGAGGATGTTTTAACCCTTTCTCACGAAGCAAAGGGGAGAAAAGGTCTAGCACTTGGCGCCGTATTAGCTGCCGAATTTGTGGTTGATAAAAAGGGTATTTATGGAATGGAGGATTTAATTCGACTAGACTAAGTTATTATGGAAGAGAAGAAAAGAATAGATTGGAAGGGAGTTTCCAAGAAACAATGGATTAAAGCTGCGATTTGGGGCGTCATTATCCTTTTGTTTTCAATCTGGGTGAATAGTGCTTGGTTTTTCCTAATTGTTTATCCTTTCATCTTTGATATTTACGTTACTCGCTTTATTCCGTGGCGGTGGTGGGAGAAGTCTTCAAGTTCTGTAGTGAGGGGAATTATGGGACTTGTTGAGGATTTAATCGTTGTATTAATCATTGTGCACTTTCTAAACCTCTTTGTGTTTCAGCAGTTTAAGATACCTTCAGGCTCCCTTGAGAAAACAGCTTTAATCGGTGATCATCTTTTTGTAAGTAAGTTAAGTTATGGTCCTAGGGTTCCGATGACTCCCTTGGCATTTCCTCTATTTCACAATCAATTTCCTGGGGGTGGTAAAGCATATTTGGATAAACCACAATGGAAATATCATAGAGTCAAAGGCTTTGGAAAGGTAAAGATGAATGATATCGTTGTGTTCAATTTCCCGGTAGGAGATACTGTAGCTCTAAATGTCACGAACCCCGACTACTATACCCTTAAAAAGCAGTATGGGAGAGACCGAATATGGAGCGATAAACAAACGTTTGGAGAGGTGGTGTATAGGCCTGTGGACATGCGCGACCACTATGTCAAAAGAGCTGTAGGAATGCCTGGCGACTCGCTTCAGATCATAAATAATTCGCTATACATCAATGGGCAATTGATGAAAGAGCCTGAAAAACTCCAGTATAATTATTTCGTTGAGACTAATGGTAATCACTTCTCAGCAAAAGAGCTTCAAGACTTGGGTATTAATGAAGATGATATCGTATTATTAGCAAATCAAACCTTTGTGTTCGATAATGATACTCTAGGCACTTATGGGGCATTGTATCATTTCCCTTTGACTAAGGAAATGAAAGAAAAGCTAGAGCGACACTCTATAGTTACTAAGATTATTGTAGAACCTTCTCCATCAGCGGATCAATTTTACACTTTCCCAATAGACATGGAAACCGGTTGGACCAGAGATAATTATGGACCCCTTTGGATTCCGAAGAAGGGTGCTACCATATACCTCACTCCCAACAATCTAGAGCTGTATAAGCGATGCATCACAAATTATGAAGGTCATGATTTAGTCGTAAAAGATAGCATTATCTATATTGATGGCATTGCGTCGGACACTTATACTTTCGAGATGGATTATTACTGGATGATGGGCGATAATAGGCACAATTCACTAGACTCTCGTAGCTGGGGTTTTGTTCCTGAGGATCACATAGTCGGGAAACCGATGTTTGTATGGCTCTCTTGGGATAAGGATAAAGGTGGTGTGAGGTGGAATAGATTTTTTACCACTCTACATTGATGGGGAGAGAAAAAAATAAGAGCTATAGGTCATCAGGCATAGTTTGGTTATGGTTGATTTTCCTTGCGTTCCTACTTATCCTGATAAAGTTTTTCTTCATTGGCACCTATTACATTGAAGGTGATAGCACGACACAAAAGAGTTTGATAATCGTCTCTATCCAGTCAAAACCAAAGGTTGAGGGAGATATTATTCTCATTGAGCTCACAAATGGGGAGCTAGCACCAGCCGAATACATCACTCACACAAAGGAGAAGTGCAAAGTCCGTATAGGAGGTGAAGAGAAATGGATCAAGACAAAGATGATTAAGGGCAAGATGATAAAATCATTTAGACTATGATGACTTTGCCAACTGCCTTTTTGCCCAACATACCCTATTTATATCTTCTCGCTCACAATAAGGTCAGTGGAATATATGTGGGTGAACAGTATGAGAAACAAACCTTTCGAAATAGGACTAACCTTATGGGCCCCAACGGAAAGGTAACCTTCACTATACCAGTAGAGAAGATTGGATACCCATCACCATCTACATACGAAGTTTGTATTTCCGAGCATGGTCAATGGAGGAATAAATTGTGGCAAATGCTTAGAAGCAACTATTGCTCCACACCATATTGGGAGCATTATTGTGAATCAATCGGGAAGCACGTCTTCAACCCAGCTCATCGCTTAGTGGATTACAATCACGATTGGTTGGCTTTACTTTGTAAGTTAATTGGTATTGACACCCCTCCTTTGGTACATGCCCAAGATGATTCACCAATTATTTTGACCGAGTTTTACACCCCCAAACATCATCTTTTTTCAAGAAGATACTGGCAGGTATTTGAATACAAGTTCGGATTCCAACCAAATTTATCAGCCCTAGATATGCTACTATGTATAGGTCCAGAGAGTAGGCTTATACTTTTCGAAGACGAACCGATCGCATAGCATGGTCCGTTCCTTTTTCAAGGATTAAGCTTGATCTGAACTTAGTCGGTAGGATATTTTCATATAGGTTTTTAAGGTTAATCTCTTCCCAGATCTGGTTAGCTATTGCTTTTGCCTCCTCTAATGGCAAGTCAGCAAATCTTGTGAAAAATGAATCAGGATTATTGAAGGCTGTTTGCTGAAGCTTGATAAATCGATCCACATACCACCTTCTAATATTTTCCACATCTGCATCCACATAGATAGAAAAGTCAAAAAAGTCCGAAACAAATACTTGCTGCGTGGCTTCCATTCTATCCGGATCTACCTGCAATACATTAATTCCCTCCACGATCAATATATCTGGTTGGTCAATGACCTGTACTTCATCTGGGATAATATCGTAGAATAGATGTGAGTACACTGGCACTTCCAAGTATCTTTTACCACTTTTTACTGAAAAAAGGAAGTTGATCAATCGCTTTGCATCATAGCTTTCAGGGAAACCTTTGCGATCCAAGATTCCTCTTTTCGCCAGCTCAGCATTGGGCAAGAGAAAACCATCGGTGGTCAGGAGGTCCACCTTAGGGCACGACTGATCCATTGAGAGTAGTTTCTGAAGCACTCGTGCCGTAGTACTCTTCCCCACAGCGACACTTCCAGCAATCCCAATTACGTAAGGGACATTATGAGACGGCTTATGGAAAAACTCATCATATTCATTGTGTAGTCTCTTAAAGTGAGTGATATGAATTTGAAGCAACCTGCAAAGTGGCAGATATATATCACTAATTTCAGACTCAGTTAGTGGTTCATTGAGAGCTCTTAATTTACTCAAGTCAATCTGTGAAAAAGGAAAGTCGGGATGGCTATCAAGCCGGCTCCATTCATTACGAGTAAAAGTGCGAAAAGGCGAAAAAGTTGAGTTTTGCATTGTTTTGCGACTTTAATCTACCGTGCTAAACAATAAGACTCTGTGGAGTGCTGTTCAACCAAAATAGTGTTTTTTTGAACTGCAACAAACCACTTATCCCATTGGATGAAAAGGTCAGACAGATATAGTGATTACGCTTAGATTTCATACATGTTACAAATTGTGACGCAAATGTACCTATTTTCACCAACATATACCCCTACAATCAAATCTATTCACCCAGGAATAATCACCAATTATTATTATGAATTCTAATTAATTTATTATCTTTGCGACGTCAAAGACAAACCATAACAGTTTGCCGAAGTGGCTCAGTTGGTAGAGCAACGCATTCGTAATGCGTAGGTCACGGGTTCGAGTCCCGTCTTCGGCTCAAAGTATATAGAGAAAAGCATATGGTTATAAGGGAGTGCAGACAAGCATTTCCTTATTTTTTTGTGATAAGGTTGCCGTAGATAATATCTAATTAAAGCGGGAATAATGGCTAAACAATACTCTTTTGATTGATGTGGTATCAAGAGTATTGCAATGTGCATATCAAAATAGTTATTGCAAAAAAACAATATATTGCACTTGCCAAATAGTCAGCTT
>NZ_HF988939.1:10292-13122 GCF_000435035.1 Porphyromonas sp. CAG:1061
AGCTTTTCCCTACATTTGTGGAGAAAAGCATTGTAGTAATAACTAACTCTTAGGAGCGGGTCTCTTTTGATACTTCTCCGATGAGCAAAACCTATTAAAAGACCACTATGATTATTTGCATTCCAAAGGAGATAATGCACGGTGAGAGCCGAGTATCTGCAACTCCTGAAACTGTAGAGAAGTTTGTAGCCGATGGTGCTACAGTCTATGTAGAGGCTGGTGCTGGTGAGCCTTCATTTCACCACGACAATGACTATGTAACTGCTGGTGCTCAGCTTTTGACTGATACTGAAGAGCTTTACCAAAAGGCAGATGTTATTCTTAAAGTCAAAGAGCCTCTATTCAATGAGAGACTTGGAAAGCATGAAGTAGATATGATGCATGAAGGCCAGGTGTTGATTACCTTCATACACCCTGCATCACCTGTAAATCACGACATGGTACGCAAGCTGGCTAAGCAGGGCGTTATTGCTTTGACGCTTGATGGCATTCCACGCATATCTAGAGCTCAAAACTTAGATGCGCTCACCTCTATGAGTACCTGTGCAGGGTATAAGGGCATCTTATTAGCCGCTAATGAATTGGCCTACTTTATGCCTCAGATGTTTACTGCTGTAGGTCAAATCAAACCTGCTAAGGCAATGGTTATAGGAGTGGGAGTTGCCGGTCTTCAGGCACTAGCCACTGCACGACGTCTTGGTGCTATCACCTACGCTGCAGATATTCGTCCTATGGCTCTGGAGCAAGCCACTAGTTTGGGAGCTAAGCCAATTGAAACGGGCGTACCTGCTGAATTGGCAATTGCCGAAGGAGGATATGCCAATAGTTTACCAGCGGATGTACTAGCTAAGGAGCGTGAGATGCTATTCCCTACTATCAAGGAGATGGACATCGTGTTCTGCTCTGCACTTGTTCCTGGTAAGATTGCCCCAACGCTTATCACAGAAGAGATGGTTAAGCAGATGAAGCCTGGCTCTGTGATCGTGGATATCTCTATTGACCAAGGTGGAAACTGTGAAATCACCCCTCCAGGAGAGACAGAGAGGAAGCACAATGTAACTCTTATCGGTATCAAAAACATTCCTGGTCTACTGCCTAATAGCTCCACATGGATGTTTGCCCAAAATGTTTACAACCTCGTGAAGTACCTTACCAAGGATGGCAAGATTGCTCTTGATATGAGTGATGAGATTTGTCAGAAGATCCTCGTAACTCGTGACCATGAGATCGTACATCAAGGCACACTTGAGGCAATGAATAAGTAATTAATGCACGCTAAAGGAGGTATACTTCGG
This sequence comes from Porphyromonas sp. CAG:1061, assembly GCF_000435035.1. NCBI lineage: Bacteria > Pseudomonadati > Bacteroidota > Bacteroidia > Bacteroidales > Porphyromonadaceae > Porphyromonas > Porphyromonas sp. CAG:1061. The sequence goes on from NZ_HF988939.1 coordinate 11,588, forward strand.
ATCTAATGTCCGCCAGTATACCTCCTTTGACTTTTTACCAATTGTATATGAGTCCAATATTATTAGTACTGGTATTCATAGTATCCTCTGTTGTTGGGTACTTTGTGATTAAGAAAATACCAAGTTTGCTCCACACCCCACTTATGTCGGGAATGAATGCTCTCTCTGGAATTACAGTAGTTGGTGCCATAATCAGCCTACTTCAGTTTGTTGGCTTCACAGAGCTGACTAGGTGGTTTGGAGGTGCTGGAATCATCAATACAGCAATAATTATCTCTGGCATTGCCATTCTCTTGGCCATGATCAATATTGTAGGTGGTTTTGGGGTTACAGAGCGTATGCTCCGGATGTTCAAGTCTAAAAAAGGCAAAGAGAAAGGAGGTAAGTCATGAGTGTGTTTCTAAGCTATCTTATTCCTATTCTCGTCGTTGTGGGACTATGGATGATGAGTCGAGTTCCCACTGCAGTACAAGGCAACCGATTGAGTATCATTGCGATGATACTTGCGATATTAGTTGCTTTTTCTGGTGGTAGTCTTACAGCCATCTTGGTTGCATGTCTATTCTTGCTATTGGGTGGTGCTATCGGACTTGTGCTAGCACGTAAAGTGACTATGATTCAGATGCCACAAACTGTGGGGCTACTTAATGGTCTAGGTGGTGCTGCATCAGCACTCGTCGGTATCGTAACACTTGGTGTTACTTCTGTATCAGCTAGTATTGTTGGTTTTTTTCAGCAACCCACCTTCCATTTTGAGGCTTTTACTGCTGTACTTGCCATTGTTATCGGTATGGTAACACTTACTGGGAGCCTCGTAGCAGCTGGAAAGTTGCATCGAGTGTTAAAGCAACAACCTGTCATATTACCCTTTCATAGTTTGATAATGTTAGGATTACTTGTGCTATCCTTAGTTATGCTTATATGGGGTGGATGGTTCCTTAACACCGATAACTTCATTTGGATTGCACTCCTTACTGTGGTGGTTTCAGGCCTCTTTGGATGGATTTTCACTATTCGAGTAGGTGGTGCTGATATGCCTATAACCATTTCACTTCTCAACTCTCTGAGCGGTGTAGCTGGTGGTATAGCAGGTATGGCAATTGGCAATGTAATGCTGGTAGCGATAGGTGGTATAGTGGGGGCTTCTGGATTGCTTCTCACGCAAGTGATGTGCAAAGCGATGAATAGGAGCTTACTTGATATTCTATTAGGCAAAACATCTGCACCAACTCAAGCAAAAAAAAGTTCTACTCCACCTCTAGCACCTAAGGCAGAGCCTCAAGCTTCAAAAGAGAGCACTCTAAGTGAGGAGATGAAGGCCGCCAAGAGCGTTATCATCGTGCCAGGGTACGGGATGGCATTGGCTCAAGCTCAGCATCAGGTTAAGCAACTTGGACAAGCCTTTGAGGAGAATGGTGCTAAGGTACGCTATGCTATCCACCCAGTAGCTGGTCGTATGCCAGGCCACATGAATGTGCTACTTGCAGAGGCCGATGTGGACTACGAGGAGCTCTTTGAGATGGAGCAGATCAATG
>NZ_HF988940.1:0-1250 GCF_000435035.1 Porphyromonas sp. CAG:1061
TAGCTGAGTGGCACCCTGACGGGTGCTTTTTTATTAAAAAACTACCGTCCGATAAAGTCATTTTATCGGGCACCGAATTGGCCGCCACCGCATTTTCTATGGCGAATATTATTTATTTACAAAATTCTTTATTACATTTGTGGAAGTATTAGATGACGGTATTATTTTCACAATATAAAGTTTATATCTTATGAGTTTTTTGACTGACGACAAGCTCGTGATCATCGGAGCAGGAGGTATGATTGGTAGCAATATGGCACAGACAGCAGCTATGATGCGCCTCACCCCAAATATTTGCCTATACGACCCCTATCTTCCTGGTCTTGAGGGCGTGGCAGAGGAGATCCGCCACTGTGGATTCCAGGGTCTCAACATGACCTTTACCGACAATTTCGAGGAGGCTCTAAAGGGAGCTAAGTACATCGTATCCTCAGGTGGCGCCCCTCGTAAGGATGGCATGACTCGTGAGGACCTACTCAAGGGTAATAGCGAGATCGCTGCCGACCTCGGTGAGCACATCAAGCGCCTTTGCCCCGATGTAAAGCACGTGGTAATCATCTTCAACCCTGCCGATATCACCGGTCTCGTAACCATGCTACATGCAGGCATCGACCCACGCCGTGTAACCACTCTTGCAGCACTCGATAGTACTCGTCTGCAGAGCGAGCTAGCTAAGCACTTCGGTGTAGCTCAGTCCGAGGTTACTGGTGCACGCACCTTCGGAGGCCACGGTGAGCAGATGGCAGTCTTTGCATCAAATGCCAAGATCGCTGGCAAGCCATTGAAGGACTACATGGGTACCGACAAACTGACCAAGGAGCAGTGGGAGGAGATCCGTACCAAGACCACTAAGGGTGGTGCCAATATCATCAAGCTACGTGGTCGCTCATCATTCCAGAGCCCAGCATACTGCTCTATCGAGATGATTGCTGCTGCTATGGGTGGTGCTGAATTCCCATGGCCAGCAGGTACTTTCGTGAACAACGATAAGTTCCAAAACATCATGATGGCAATGGATACCAAGATCGGCAAGGATGGTATCGTTACCTACAATATGCCAGAGGGTACTCCAGAGGAGATGGCCGAGCTAGAGGCTAGCTACAAGCACCTGGTAGACCTCCGCAATCAGGTGATTGAGATGGGCGTGATCCCAGCAGTAGAGGATTGGGGCACCATCAATAAGCACTTCGCTAAGTAATCTCCTTATAGATAGAGAAAAACAAATCCAAAAGGGTCGGGCTCCTCGTGAT
>NZ_HF988940.1:1265-10447 GCF_000435035.1 Porphyromonas sp. CAG:1061
TCCTCGTGATGCCCGACCCTTTTTTCTATAGATTAAAAAACCCTGCTGTGCGGTCAGAAAAAGTGACCATCTATGAGAGCAAAAGTTGAGATGCAACTAAGCAATTGGCGAGTTGCAACTAACCATTTGCCGAGTTGCAACAAAGCAAATGCTTAGTTGCAACTCGGTTTTTGCTTAGATGAGAGCACACCCAAGGGGTGGCTCATTGGACAATGGGTGCCTCATCGGACAAGTCGGACAGGTCAGACAAGTCAGACACCCGTACCCCGTCAGCAACTTATTGGGGCTCCGACTCGTCCGACCTGTCCGACTTGTCCGATAAGGTACCCTTGATGAGGCACTCCCGACAAAGGGCTTTGGGCAATCGCCAACTCATGGAGGTCTCTCGGGGCAGTCGTTACTTAGGAAATGCGGATACGAAAAGTGGTTGTTTGTTTTGCAAACTACCGAATTCTTGGTATCTTGTAGCCAGAAAGCAATTAACTACTCATTAAAGATAATAAGCGTATGAAGACAATCGTTAGAAGATTACTCGCAACAGCTCTTTTGCTAGTCGGTGCCATGGCACTGAGTGCTCAGGCACAAACCCCTATGACTATCTCGCTCAATGATAGCCCTACGAGGCTACAGGTGAGCCACTCTATTGAGGTGAAGATTATCCCTTCGTCCAAAAACGAGATGGTTGTGGTGGAGGAGGGCAAGGGCGGTACTTTTAAGTACACCTTTGAAAATGGCAAGCTCACTCTATCCCGTGAGAAGAAGTCTCGCCCTAGGTGGTTCAACTTTGGAGAAGATGATATTGATGTGAAGCTCTATGTAACCGATGTGACCAAGCTAGAGGAGGTAAGTGCTTCGGGTGCTAGTGAGGTAGATATCAAGCAGAGCCACGCTCTGAATATCCGTAGGGTAGACCTTTCGGGGGCAAGTAGCTTTGAGGCTCAGGGCTCACTCAGGTCGACGAGTGTGATCCTATCGGGTGCTAGCGAGTTCGACTTTGATGGCTCTATCCATCAGCTCTCTGTGGATGCCTCTGGCGCTTCGGATATTGAGGTAGATGGCGATATCACAGGTAAGCTATCTGTAGATCTCTCTGGAGCTAGCTCTATGGAGTACAAGGGGCGTGTAAAGGAGGCCAAGATTGAGGTCTCTGGTGCTTCGAGCTTTAAGGGCAAGCGTGCCACTGCCGACACTGCATGGCTAGAGGCCTCTGGTGCGAGCAAGATCACCCTCCCCACCAAGGATTGCAAAAGCTCTACAGCTTCGGGGATGTCCTCTATCAACTCCTAATCAGCCAACTGACCAAATAAAAGAACTCTCCTCCATTTATCCAGAAGGGTAAATGGAGGAGAGTCGTCATTAATAGGTCATTAAGTGTTTCCTTAATTATTGAAGCTTGTATCGACCTGCTTTAAGGTCTTGGTAGGTTGGGTTATAGAGGTTGTTATTGACTTTGTTGCTGGTCCAATTGGATTCATTTATCTGACCATTCTCTACCAACTGCTTGATACCCGAATAATCCATTAGCACAGTGCAGTACATTATCTCCACCTTCTTAAGTTTCTGAAGATGAGAGAGGAAGTTTAGATGTGTCAGGCTCTCATTTTGCTCCCAGTAGCCACGGCCGCCAAATTTTATGGCTCCCACCTCTGTTAGTTTAGGAAGGTTGGCATCCTTGAAGTATTTAGTCTGAAGGTCAAGATCCCCTTCCACTTTTTCCAGAGCAGGCATATCTAGGTACTCAGTGGCGGCACTTCCTAAATCTATATTTCCACCAACTTCTTTTAATCCCTTGGCTGTGACTCTTTTGAAGTTGCTAGTTAGTTTGAGACTATTTGCTATTTTTACAAGGCTCGCTGGCAACTCAACCTCCTCCATATTGTGAGCCAATTCAAACATAAAGCCTTGGCACTCCTTTAGACCTTCCATAATTGGAGCCTTTGTCACGGGTCGACCGTTGTAGCTAATCACTATATTGCCACTAATAGTTTCAGGAAAGATTATTTTCCCAATGGTATTAGGCTTAATAGTTACATTTTCAATGGATTGTACACGGCTGAGGTCTATTTGCTCTACCACCTTGCTTTCATTCTTACTCAGGTCAATTTCGAGTTTTGGAATGCTCTTGAGATGCTCAAATATGCTTGGTAGATACCCATTTATGTATAATAGGGTATTTACTTTCTCTAGCTTAGGAGCTTCGTACTTGGTTAGGTTATCAGGGATGTAGAGATTGTCTACTTCCGTAAGCTCAGGGAATAGCAAACTCTCTAGTGCCTTGAATGGGTCACGCTCAAATTGTATGGTCTTTACCCTTTCGAGCTTTGGGAAAGCTAGCTCTTTGAGGAGATTATTGCTCATTTGCCCTTGCCAATCGCTTGTAAACTTTATCTCCTCTACCTCTTTAAGACTTGATAGATCAAATGTGGTCAAGGACTTAAGCATAGATATATCTATCTTATCAGCTTTATTCAAAGCTGGGAGGGTGAATGTTTCTAGCGCTACAGCTTCATCGAGCTTTATGGTTTCAACCGTTTCTAGCTTAGGCATTGAAAAGGAAGTCAGCTCTAAAGGATCTGAGTAACTTGATTTATTAAGATGAATGTTTTGTGCTACCATAAGCTCAGGGAAGTCCAAAGCTTTTAATTGACTTGCCTTGATTGAGACGTTGCCAAATAGCCCTTTGACGCTTGGAAGCTGGAACTGGGTTAGATTTTTAGCCTCAATGGATACCGTACCCATCTCCTCGAGCATTGGCATAGAGATACTTTTTAGAAAATCACAGCTAATTTGAAGTCCATTGGGGATTGACTTAACATTCGGAAGGTCAATAACCTTGATGCTTTCATTATTACCCATGAATTGTAGCGAACCGACTCTCTCCAGGCCTTTGAGGGGTGCTAGATCAGCTACCACATTGCTGTGTACGACTAGTTTGTATCTAACTTCTTTTAGCTTAGCAAGACCCTCGAGTGAGTGAATGCTATTTTCGGCGTTTTCTGCACCAAGGATCAAATCCCCATTGATGATATCCACTCCTTGAGTTAAAAACTGTGCTACCTCTTCATCTGTAGTTAGGTGAATGGCGCTATTTAGGGCTACGTCGGTAGACTGCACCTTTATGGTGTAGGTACGTGCGGCTCCACTATATGAAGTCACGGTAAAGGTCTGAGACTCCATCCACCCTTTTACCTCTTCGGGCTTGGGCGAAACAGATGCCAAATCGCTGAGGTTGTATTTCGCTGTGAGCGATGTACGTGCGACATTGGAGGGAATTCTGACTGTTATCTCATCACCTTTTAGGCTACCTTTATAGGTTTCTCCATCTGGTGCTGCCAGCTGAAAGGAGAGGAAGAAATTATCTTCTCCGCTAAAGGGATCTACTTTTTTACACCCAGTAAGAGTGCTTAAAAGGAGTAGCAATCCCATCAGTAATATGATTGATTTTTTATGTATCATAATCTTGTACTAATCCTGAATAAATTTTCCGTTTTTCAAATCATCTAAACTTGGCTGGTATAGAGAGCCTCTAATATTCAATTTAGAGAGGCTGCCATTGGCTACTGCATTTTTTAGGAATGAATAGTCATTGAAAGTCTTAAGATTGGTAAAAGCTACTGATTTCACCTTCTCAAGTGCAGATAAACCGTTGAGGTTAGTCAGTACATTATTGGCATTTTTAGGCCAATAGCATTGGATCACTAGCTCGTCACTAATGGTTTTGAGCTGTGGCATATCTAGCATTTCCAAGTCGTGTAGGTTAAAGCTCATCTTCTCTACAGATTGTAGTTTTGGGGCCACTACTTTTTTCATCGCACATTGAGCTTGAATCTCCTTTATCTTTCCTTCGAATGCAGCTGAAGCGTAATTATAATCTATTTTCTTAGCCTCCTCCAATAGTGGGAAGTTAAGGGAAAGCATATTAGAGCAGCTTACTTTTATTTCTCCAGCTTTGGTTAGCATTATCTGAATCTCTTGTGGTGTTGCTAGGTGGTAGCTTGATATTATGAAGCTCTCTGAAACCTCTTCAACTCCACTCATCTTGATCAGTTGTTTGAGCTGCATCATTCCGTCACCTTTTATCTCAACTTTCTTCATTACCTTTGGTAGGATGAGCTCCTCGATATTTCGGCACCGCTCCAGCATAATTCCCTCAATGCCTGCATTACTAAAGTCCCAAATACCACCAGCATTGATATCAACCAGTGATACTCTCGCTACTTTTTTCAATTGATTGGCAAAGGTAGATATATTTTGTAGCTTTGAGAGATTTGTGAACTCAAGCTTGCCATCAATCTCCTTTACCCCAAACTGATTGAGATCGGAGAGCCCACACCCATTGAGTATGAAGTCACCGTGGACGCTCTCTAGGTGCGGTGCAATAAGGGCAGAAAGTGAGGTGGCATTAATAGATAGCTTGCCACACTCTTTGAGCTCACTCAAATAAAATTGACTGATAGCCACACCACTCATCTCAATATTGCCAATAGATTGTATCTTATTAAGGCTCAATACTCCGAGTTCTGCGAGTGTCTCGAACTTCAAATTGCCACTGATCACCTCAAGCTTTGGTGTGGTGATTGTTGATAATTTGGCGAGGTTTTTAAGTCTCCAATCCCCATTGATCTTTTTAAGTTGGCGTGCAGTAAGAGTACTTAACAGGTTACACTCCTCAATATAGATGGACCCCACCTCTTCTGCACTTGGAAGAGAGATCTCTTTTACGCCAGTCTTGGTGGCTTTCAATTGACCATCAAGTGAGATTAATTCAGGGAAGGCTACTTCCTTAAGGGAAGCTCCTATAATGACGATATCGCCATACACCTTTTTCAGGTGTCGGAAGGTGCCATTCTGTAGTTTATCGCTTTGAAGGATGATGCTTCCAGCCTCCTTCACATTTCGTAGTCCTGAGAGGTCTTTTCCTTTGTAGGTAGGGTTGATGATGATATTATAATCTACCTTTTCAAGAGTGGTCAGTGCATCAATATTGCTAATAGAGTCTGTGCCAGTGGTGGCTCCAATGATCAGATGCCCCTCTACGTGTCTTACCCCCTTTGCCACAAAAGCTTTAACATCATCATCGGTCACTAGCTTGACGCTGTTTGGAGCCTCTGTGAAAGCTCTGACTATCTTGACAAGATAAGTACGATGCTCCCCAGAGTAAGAGCGAACCTGGAAAGCTTGGTCGTTATTCCAATTGTCGATCTCCGTTGGCTTTGGTAGGATTTGTGCTTGATCACTTATGCGATAAGCAACTTTGGCACTTGAGAGGTCGGCATCAGAGGGCACCTCTATCTGGAAAATATTCTCATCAATAAGAGAGGCGGTATACTTATGACCCTTGCTATCGGTGAGAGATAGCTCTAATAGTCTATTATCATTCCCTGAGAAGGGGGTCTCTATCTTCTCTTTGCATCCTGTTGCTGAAAGCAAAAGTAGCACGAGGAGTAAAGACTGTATTTTAATTGATTTCATATTGTATTATTTCTCCTTGTAAATATCTATGAACTTAAATACCTCGGTAGAGTTTTCACCCAACCAGCCTGCCTTTGTATTAAGCCCCGTTTGGACTTTGACAAAGTCAATATACTTTAGATTGACAGGTTGCATTTTGTGGTCAATGGCATAGCTGATTTTGAAGTGATTGGCATTTGGTGCGGCATAGTAATTATCGTCGTCAGTTAGCCTGTCAATAGGACTGAAGTTATCGGCATAGCCCCAGTCAAACTCAGGATTTACCCAGTAGGTTCCTTGCCCACTTTGATCAAAGGTCTGACTTGCTAAGCAAGTGCCCCTCAGCATATAGGTGTCATTCTTTACCCAAAGAGGGTAGTAAAAGTCTTGCTGATGGAATCCAAGCCAATCCACCTCGCCGCGGTTGCCTCTATTATCTGTCCACATAGTATTGGCTTTTTTCTGAGTTGGGCGGTAGTAGGTGATCTCATAGTCTTGTATGGTTTCGGGCTTGCCCGTTTCGCTGCCCTTCAGTTCATACCAAGTGTCATTAGGGAGACCATCACCATTTTCATCCTGCATCACCCAGACGATTCCTGGCTCCGAGCTACCCTTAAAGGAATTGCCCATAATGGCGAAGTCGTAATCCCCTGTATTTTTAATGCTGTGGTCAAACCCTACAATAATGTAGCCGCCAAATCCGCCAAGCGATACATAGGCATTACTCTCAATGCGACTTTGGGCATATTGGCAAGCCTCTTCCATCGTATGGGCAATGTATCCTTCATTGACGAACTGCCCTGGTGCTGGCAAGAATTCAAATACCTTTACTACATCACGCTTGCTGGTGCCCTCCACGAATGGACGGTAGTATTGGTTGGGCTCCAGGACTTGAAGAGTGAGCGAGGCTTCACCCTTCTTATCTCCCTTTTTGCCGATAACCTTGACTTGATGATTGCCCGTCTTCGTCGCCTCATAGGTGAGGATAGAGCCCTGCTCACCCTCTACTTTCTTGCCATCTACGTACCATTCAAAAGTCATATTTTTAGAGGAAGGCACATTCGCTGGGATACGAATGGTTCGGCCCACTGTGGCGGCACGAATATCACTGTCGAAGCTGACCTCAACAGGAATCTCATTGACTACAGTAAGGCGAATCAGATACTCATCCTCTCCATCTTCATTGACTGCTTTGAGGGTAACAAAGGAGACGCCTGCCTTGGCCCCCGTAAAGGTATAGGTCATATCCTCCGACACCACTTGATTGTCTCTGATCCAGGTGAGCTTAAGCCCCTCCTTATTATCGATGATAGGGGTAAGCTCGTACTTCTCACCCACCTCTACGATCGGCTCACCACCCCCTTCTATAGAGATAATGGGGAGCTGAAACTCAACCACCTCCACCTTGGCATTGGCTTTCGCCGTACCGCTAGGTGTGGTGACGGTAAGGGTGAGATGGTGCGTGCCTAGCTCATTGGAGCTAAAGACAAGGGTGGGCTCTGTGCCCAATATCTTTCCCTCTTCACGCCAAGCATATACCGCATCCTCCTCAATATTCTCAAAGGTAGGAGTAATCTTGATGAGTCGGTCTGGCTTGGTTTGGTAGTTAGCTTGCTCCAACCTTACTATTGGTGGAAGCACTTTTTCAATCTTGCGGCAGCTCGGTAATATGAGCGATGCTAGCAAGAGAAAGCTCAGAATGTACTTAATTCTCTTCATTTCTTGAGTTGTTATTATTCATTAGTTGTCTTATCTTTTTTACGTTGTTCGTAGAGGAAGGCGAAATGGCCTGGGATGTCGCCTGTGTCGACCTTCCATTTGAGCCGGCCAAACTTGCTATAACAGCGCAAGGTGCCTGGCGTTACATAGTCAATAGCATCGGTAACGTAGATATCTCCATTCACGGGGTTTACCTTTACGCCATAAGGAATGGTAATGTCTTCGTCGGTGCCATCTTTGATAAAGTTGCGGCTCACCACCTCGTGGGTTTTCACATCAAAAATACCATAGGTGATGGTATTGGTATTGGTGAGGTAGCTCCATTCTACCGAGTAGATATAGGCGAGGTCGCCACTGATGTCCAAATTGGTCACAGCTAGGTCGAGGGTATCTGTCACTTCCTCTGTATCTAGGTCAACAAAGAAGGTCCGAGAGGGCACATAGTAGTAATCTCCTCTGCTGGTACAGATCAGCTCGTTGTAGGGCGTAAGACGGAGACGGTGTAGATTGATCGCCACCTCAATGGTATTGACCACTTCAAAAGTCTCTAGGTCGATAACCGAAATGGTATTGTCGTAATTAGGAAACATATAGCCTCCAGAGTTGGCGACATAGATCTTGCCATTTGTGATTACCAGTTCCTCAGGCTGGTACCCCACATTGCACTGCCGTGTCACTTCAAGGGTGGCGGTATCAATTTCACAGACCATTCCCACTCTGGCATTTTGATTGAACTCAACGGGTGCCACATAGGCCGAAGCGTATGCCTTGCCATCGTGAAACTTTATATAGCGGACGTTGGGTATCTTGACAACTCCTAAGTGCTTTGCCGTGTAGGCATCCATCACCTCGATGAAGTTGGAGACATTAATCACCGCATAGAGTTTTGAGCCGTAAATACCAATATCGTTACCGACATCTCCGAGCTCTTTAACCATCGTCGGATTGGTCTCGGCATAGATATTTCTGTGATAGGTCCCTGTTGAGAAGTCAAAGTAATCTAGGGTAGATTTATTGCTACCCATATTACCTTCATTGAGCAGGTAGAAGCCCTTTAGCTGGCCTAAGTTTTCTTCCCCAACATTGGTCTCATGGGATAGAGAGTGGATAATCTCATACTCTCCTCTACATCCTACCACTAATAGGAGTAGTATCCCTACAACGACACTGAGGGGTTTATAATTCATTCTCATAATTGGTAAGTTAGAGTTAGCTTATAATTACGTCCTGGCATAGGGTAGTTGATCACAACGTCGTAGTGCTGGTTAAGGAGGTTGTTCACATCTAGATTGATCCTGAGCAGGTGCTTCTTCCCGAAAAGGAAGTCTTTTCGAAGCGAGATATCGTGCGTATACCATGGGAGCATACGGCTATTTTCATCATTGAATTTAGCATTATACCGCTTCCCTGTGTAGATAAAGCTGTAGTTGAGCCCCCACGATTTGTACTCTGTTCCAGCGATAACCGACCCACTATGCTCAGGGATATAGACTATCTGATGTCGGTAGTTCTTAGCTTTGGGACTTGTTACATCAAGGGCCTTCTCATACGTGTAGCTTAGCCGAAGTGTAGCGACCAGCTGCTCAATAGGCTCCACAGCGAGGTCTAGGTTGGCTTCGGTCCCGAATATATCTACTTTGCCTAGATTGAGCATGGTCCATCGGAACATATTACCGGCGGGTACGGCTACAATCTTATCCTTAATCTTATTGAAGTAGCTCTCCACACGAGCATCAGCGTACTTCACGACCGATGAGCCCTTGGGTCGCCATCGGTAGCTTATGCCGAAGTCGTACTGCTCAGCATACTCTGGTCGGAGCACAGCATTCCCAATAAAGGTATAGTAGAGGTCGTTAAAGGTGGGCATCCTAAATATGTTTTTGTAAAAGGTATGGACCTTTAGATCCACCTCTTTGAATGGCTTGAGAGATAAGAAGAAAGAGGGGGTCAGCACATTTTTGGGTGGTGCCCCAACATTGCGCTCCACACTCTCTCGTACCATGGTGCCCAAC
>NZ_HF988940.1:10503-19476 GCF_000435035.1 Porphyromonas sp. CAG:1061
AGCTTACCTCACCAGAAACTACTCCCATAAGTGTCAGACGCTTGGGGTATGAAAAGTTGACAAGGTTGGCATTCAATGTATTGTATCTAGCATCAGTCGAGAGACCAAATCTTAGCCACTTGGTAGCAATAAATTCTTGAGCTATGGTAGCATAAGCTTCGTGTTGCTCATATTTATTATCCACATAGAGGGGGCTGGTCCACTCTTCATCAAGATAGCGGGTATAGTCATTGGCATACTTTGCTTGAGCCTGTATGCTATACCACTCATTCACCTTTTTAGTCAGCTTCCCTTGGAAGAAGAAGTTTTGGTCTTCTAGACGTTGTCCGTGCTGAAATACGTTACGAATAATAGGACCAGGCAATCCTCTTTTAGAGTGGTAGTAGTACCCTTGTAGGTCCCATTTGCCCTCTTCCATCTTCTTGAAAAGAGCCAGTTCCGCTCTAAGTGCAGTGATATCGCCATTCTGCCGAACTGCCACGGTATCATAGGCAATGGTGCCATCCTCAAATACTCGCTTATACCTAAATGGGTATTTACCACTAGAGGAGACAAACTCCACATTAGCACTCAGGGCAAAGTCATTGGGGAGCTTTTGCTCTACCAAGACTGATGGAATCACTGTGGCAAAGGAGCCGGCACGAAGATGTGCCCGAAGGTTGGTACGCTTACCTTTACTGAAAGTCGGCTGCCTAGTTTCAATATAAATGGAGGAGGCTGAAGCGAAGTGCTGAGCTGGCTGAAAGAGATCGCTCTTCTGCCCATTATAAAGGCTTACCGCTTCCACATTGTCTAGTGAAAACTTACCTAGGTCAATTTGCCCATTTTGTGCATTTCCAAGCTTGATCCCATTGTAAAACACGCCGAGATGATTGGTACCCATGCCTCGCACATCTACCGTTTTCAAGCCACCTAGTCCGCCATAATCCTTAATCTGTATTCCTGAGAAATACCTTACGGCATCAGCAATTGATATGCTACTCAATTTCTGTAGCTGTTTGCCTTCTAGCTTCAACCCTGGAATCACCTCTCGGTGTTGCTGTGCCGTTACGGTTAGGTCGGGTAGTAGATACACGCTATCGAGCTGTGCCCACGCCGAGAGGGTTGTGAAGCATAGCAAAGTGATCGTTAATATCACTACCCTTAAAGTTTTAGTTGCTTCTATCAACTTTAACATACTAAGTATAGAAAAAGATAGGTGTGCAGACTAGAGGAATTATTCCTACTTTAGTCTGCACACAATATTTCAATATAAAATCAAGTTATTTATTGATAAACTCATCACTAAACCTATAAGCGAAGTCAATACCTGCCGTACTTGCACCCCTTTGGGTAGGGTAGTGATATTTATTCAGTTGTTTGATAGGATCAACCGTCACATCATACTCAAAGATATCAGAGTCAACATACGCTGCCGTTCTACCTACCCAAAGATGCCCAGTGGTAGGATGCACTCCCATAATTCCATAAATATTATAGAAAGAGTAGCCTTCCTTGAAAGCTGGCACATAATGGAGGTCGAGCTTCTTTGTCTCATAATTGTATCGTGATGCTGTAGAAGCGTTGAAGTCCGCAACATCCACAAAGTAGAGATGTGGCTCAGTAAAGCTAGCACAAATGCCAATTGCTGGACTCCAGGTAGCCACAGGGAAGACTACAGTATTTGGCATCTTATGCTCTTGGATTACTGTTCCTTCATGATCCATCTCCACAATGATTGGATCGGAGGTAAACTCTGTATTCCACTGCTGATTTCCCTTAAACTCACCCGCGAAGGGCACAAATATATGTCCATTAGCTCCCTTTACGATACCTTTCGCCTGACGCCCCTTGTACTCTAGACGCTTGCTGATAGAGTTAGTTTTAGGATCAATGATAACCATCCCGTGTCCACAGGCAGCATAAACTTTTCCACGAGAGAAGACGAGACGGGTTTTGATAGCCCCCTCTGTGGTAAACGCTCCAAAGGTTCCCTCTACGGTCTTATCTATCTTTAGTTTCCTATTTTTATAGACAATCTTGATGATACCAGAGGTCTGCTCCATATTGCTATCGGACCATTGTACATATCCAAGAGAATCATTACAGATCACTATGTGCTGTGGCCATGTGCCCTCTCCCTTAGGAGATTTGAATACAAACGAATCGGCATACTCCATCTTCATAGTACGGGCATCACACACCACAAAGCGTCCAGCACCATTCATGCGGTCACCATTTTGTGTGATGAGATAGATCTTGCCATTTGCCATATACATGTCTTGGACCACATTGCCTATCTCCAAATGGTTATTGGCATTCTCAAAGATATTGAGATACTCATTATTATTCTTGTCGTAATAGACTATGGTACCATTGACTGTGGTCATATTCCCTTCGCATACTACAAAGGTGCCTGCAGGATCTGTATAGTCAATCGATGCAATCACCTCAATTGAAGCAAGGTAGGTAGCACCATTTCTTCCTAGCCCCATCAGGGTGATGATTCCACCATTGTATGATTGCCCTGGTGTTTGCTTTGGTGCTTTGATGCGAACCATTTTCTTTTGGGCATTGATTTGGAGGCTCCACCCTTCTGGCACCTTAATCTCCTCAATAGTAGCTATATCCTCAGCGGTCAGCTTAATATTCCTTGCTTCATTGAATTTGAATACGTGATAGTGGTACTCTCCTTCAGGCTTCTCAAAGGCAAATATCTCAAATCCTGTTTTTGGGATAGTAATCTCCTCCCCATTGGCAAGGACAAATACCACTGCATTGCTTTCATTTCGGACAGACTGAAAAAAGGAGTCGCCATCTTTTCCCACAGCTGGTACTTCCTTACCTTGATCGTTCTTAATCCTTTCGCCATCTAGGGTCCAGTAACCATCCTTATCCACCCCTATAACTGGTGAGTGACCATCTTGACCATCTACTCCATCCTTGCCGTCTTTTCCAGCGACAGGAATTTTATTGCCATTCTTATCTTTGAGCCATTGGTCTTTACCACCAAGTGTCCAGTAATAGATGCCCTCTTCCTCTTGGATCCCAAGTTCAGGGGCATCTAAGCCATTTTTGATGGTGACTTTTGTTCCGTCGTTGAATTTGATTTCGTAGCCGCCATCAATCTCATTGATCTCATCAATGGTCTTTTTCTCTTGCTGTGCTTTCACCACCTTTTGCAGGGTAGAGATGTCAGCTTTTGTTTGGGCAATCTCCTTCTTGATATTTGCAATCTCTCCCCATAGGTCACAATCATCGTATCGATAGCAACCCGAGAATAAGAGGCCCACCAGTGCTAGAAATAGCCAGACTTTCTTTGTTCTCATACTCATTACATCTATTCTAAGTTTCTTATAATCAGCAGCCTCCATTGGTATGGCGATCGCTGAATACATTTATTCAGTGTCAAATGGCTTTCGTGCGGAGATGTAATAGAGTAGCAGGTTGACTAGAGTTTAGGAGTTAATTATGTTTTTGTTTCTCTAGAATTAGCCGTTGCCAATGCAACATTGTAAGCTTAATAAGTATCCCTCTATCTCTAATGCTTCTGTGCCTCGGAAGCCATTAAAGCAGTTATCGGCAGGTCTTCTGACTTACTCCAACTTTCGCACACCTTCCCAAGAGACACTATGCTCTAAGTGGTATTTTGATAGATTAACTAAGCTATTTGGAGCTTACAGCAGCGGGTACTGTCTAGGATTTGCACCTAGTTCCCTTTTCACCAATCGCCCTAAGGATAGGGTTATGGCACCGTTAACATCTTATATTCTTTGCAAATGTAACCAAAAGATTTCAAATTGTCCTAAATATCAGAGAGAATAGCAGGGGTTACGCATTAGAAAGTTCTTGCCGTATGGTTTTTAGGTGTCTATGAGTAAGGACCTCCGCGAGGAGGTCATTTATGGTAAGACTCTTTCTAATGCGTAACCCCTGAAGAGAATAGTTAGGCTAACATATTCAAATGATCTATTTAATGCTTATGTCTGTAGAGTGCATCTCACGTAGGCGAGCTGCTTAAATATAAAGGGGTGGTGCAACTGTTGGTTGCACCACCCCTTTTTGTATGCTAGGCGACGTCGCTTACTCTTCAGTAGCGGGAGCCTCCTCTGCTGGAGTCTCAGCTTCGGTAGCAGCCTCTGCCTCAGCCTTTGCAGCTGCTTCAGCTTCTGCCTTTGCCTTCTCCTCCTCGGCTTTCTTCTCAGCTAGAGCTGCCTCACGAGCCTTATTCACCTCACGCTCAGCCTCTAGTGCTTTCTTAGCTGCTTCACGCTTAGCTGCCTCGTCCTTGCTCTTGATCTGAGCTACCTCAGAGTTCTTGCCTTGCTTCCACGCCTCAAAGCGCTTCTGAGCCTCTTCCTCTGAAAATACACCCTTCTTCACACCGCCTTGTAGGTGCTTCATCATCATCACACCTTCGCGTGACAGGATGCTGCGTGCGGTATCGGATGGGGTGGCACCCACGTTTACCCAATAAAGTGCTCTATCAAACTTCAGGTCGATAGTTGCTGGGTGGGTATTAGGGTTATAAGTCCCCAAAATCTCTACGAAGCGGCCATCACGAGGGGCACGCTTGTCGGTCACTACAATCTTGTATACAGGGTAACCCTTGCGACCGTGTCTTTGCAATCTGATAACTGTTGCCATCTTTGATTTGTAAATAATTAGTGATTAAACTCTGCGCCCCACGGTCTCCCGACATGGGTACACGACCCTACGGGGTGAAACGCAACCGCAAAGGTACCTATTATTTTGCAAGTAACCGACTATTTTGCACAATAAAATGGGGCACTGGGTAGTGGCTCTGATAATTTTGGTAGTTTTGTGGATATTTCAAGTGTATATATATAATGAATGATATCATACTTAAGGGGGTAAGGGTGCATAACCTCAAGGGGGTGTCGCTGGAGATTCCACGCGATCAATTGATCGTGATTACAGGGCTGAGCGGTAGCGGTAAGTCGTCGCTCGCCTTTGATACACTCTATGCCGAGGGGCAGCGAAGGTATGTAGAGAGCCTAAGCGTCTACGCACGTCAGTTTGTCAGCAAAATGGCAAAGCCCGAAGCCGATCTGATCAGTGGCATTCCACCGGCCATTGCGATTGAGCAGAGGAAGTTCAATCGTAGTCCTCGCTCCACCGTCGGCACCGTCACTGAGATCTACGACTACCTCCGAATGCTCTATGCGAGGGTAGGACATACCTTTAGCCCCATCAGTGGTCAGGAGGTGAAGCGGCACACCACGAGAGATGTGCTGGAGTATGTCAATAGTCTTCCCGAAGGGAGTAAGTATATGGTTTGTGCCCCTATCACACTGCCACAAGGGCGTACGGTGGCGGAGCACCTGGAGCTACAGCTTGCCAATGGCTTTAGCCGTGTCTTGGTGAAAGACAAGGTGGAGCGAATCCAAGACCTCCTACAGGAGGAGACAAAGCTGCCTCGTACCGCCAAAGACCTATCACTCGTCATTGATCGATTGGTGGTGCAACCGGATAACGATGCCACCAATAATCGACTAGGAAATTCAGTGGAGACCGCTTTCTTTGAGGGGAGAGGAACAGCACTAATTGTGCACGACGAAGGGGTGGCTACCTTCAGCGACCGCTTCGAGCTGGATGGCATCACCTTTGAGGAGCCTTCTGATAAACTCTTTAGCTTCAACAGCTCCGTCGGTGCGTGCCCCACCTGCGAGGGGTACAGCCAAGTACTGGGGATCGATGAGGATTTAGTGATTCAGAATAAAAATCTCTCCCTCTACGAGGAGTGCGTCATGCCGTGGCGTGGTGCCAAGATGAGCGAGTGGCAGAAAGACTTTATCCGCAAGACAGAAAAGCTCAACTTCCCTATCCATCGCCCCTATCGGGAGCTAACGGAAGAGGAGAAAGACCTCCTATGGAATGGCAATGGACTGCCCGAAATCCATGGCTACAGCCGAGAAAAAATCTATGGTATCAACGACTTCTTTGACCATATCAAGGAGCGGCAGTACAAGATGCACTACCGAATTATGCTGGCGCGCTACCGTGGTCGCTCTGTCTGCCCTACCTGTAAGGGCAAGCGACTACGCAAGGAGGCCCTCTATGTGCAGGTGGGTGGCAAGAATATCTCCGAACTAGTCACTCTCCCTATTAGTGAGCTCAGGAAGTGGCTCGAGGCACTACAGCTCTCCGAGCAAGACCTCAAGATCGGTCGTCGACTGCTAGAGGAGCTTCGCTACCGAGTGGGCTTTATGGATGATATCGGTTTGGGTTACCTCACACTCGACCGTGTGGCGGGCACCTTGTCGGGAGGCGAAGGGCAGCGTATACAGCTCGCCACGTCGCTAGGCGGAGGGCTGATCGGCACTCTCTACATTTTGGACGAACCAAGTATCGGTCTGCACGCTAGAGACACTCACCTCCTCATAGATATCATGCACCAACTGAGGAATATGGGCAATACCGTGGTGGTGGTAGAGCACGACGAAGAGGTGATGAGGGCAGCCGACCTGATCATCGACATGGGTCCCGAGGCGGGAATTGGAGGTGGGGAAGTGGTCTTTATGGGACGCCCTGATAAGCTACCCGCCCGCTCCAAGAGCTACACCGTGAAGTACCTACAGGGCAAGGAACAAATTCCGTGGCCCAAACGACGCCGAACCTCCAAGAGCACCATCACAGTGGAGGGTGCCTACCTCCACAATCTAAAAGACATTGATGTGACCATCCCACTTGGGGTGATTACGGTGGTAACGGGGGTGAGTGGCTCGGGCAAGAGTACCCTGGTGCGGGAGATATTTTACGAAGGGGTAGAGCGGCTGATAGACAAAGCGCCGCTCACCAAGATTCCTTGTCGCAATATCAAAGGGAGTATCTCTAGCCTCAAGGCAGTGGAGTATGTAGATCAGGACTCCCTAGGCATCTCCACCCGCTCCAATCCCGTCACCTATATCGGGGTGTACGACGATATTCGTCGATTAATGGCGGCTCAGCAACTCTCTCGCCAGATGGGGTTCACACAGCAATACTTCTCCTTCAATACCGAAGGGGGTCGTTGCGAAACCTGTAAGGGTGAGGGCGTCATCACCATTGAGATGCAGTTTATGGCCGATATCACCATCCCTTGCGATGAGTGCCACGGCAAGCGCTTCAATGAGGAGGTACTGGAGGTGACCTTCCACGATAAAAACATCTCCGATATCCTTGAGCTATCGATTGATGAGGCGATTGAGTTCTTTACCCACTACCAAGATGAGAGCCTCTTTATCCCCAAGATTGTGGAGGGGCTACAGGTGCTCTCCGATGTAGGCCTCGGGTACATTAAACTAGGGCAAAGCTCCAGCACCCTTTCGGGAGGTGAAAGCCAGAGAGTGAAGCTTGCCTCGCACCTCAAGGACAAAGGTAAGCGACCCACCCTCTTTATCTTTGACGAACCAACCACCGGGCTCCATGTGCACGATATCCATGTGCTGATGAAGTCGTTCCAATCGCTCATTGAGCACGGGCATACCGTGGTGATCGTGGAGCACAACATGGAGGTGATCAAGTGTGCCGATTATATTGTAGACCTCGGACCTGAGGGAGGTGATATGGGTGGGCAACTGGTTTACCAAGGCACGCCAGAAGGACTGATGGAGGTGGAGGAGAGCTACACAGGTCGCTATTTGAAACAGAAGTACGAGCAAGACCACGACAAGAAATGAGACCCGAGAGCGAACTACATTTCATCTGGATGAATCGCCTCTTTAGACAAGTGACCCTCGAGGGAGAGCCTATTGAGGTACTAGATGTGGGTGAGCTCAATAGCCACGACGGTCCCGACTTCGCCCTCTCACGAGTGCGGGTAGGCCATATAGAGTGGGCTGGGTCGGTAGAGATTCATCGCCGGGCTTCGGAGTGGGAAGCACACAAACATCAGCTCGACCCTCGCTACTGCTCAGTGGTGCTACATGTAGTGCTAGAAGCCGATCGAGAGGTCTACGACCAAGAAGGAAGGCAGGTGCCAACGGCAGTACTGGATATCTCACCCGATATGCTAGCCTACCTAGAGCGTTTGGTACAGGGCAATAAAAGTCTCCGCTGTATGCCCGAGATGATGGCTCTTGGTGAAGAACCCTTCTTGGATGGGGCCTTGGAGTTGCTCCCCGAGCGCTTGGAGGAGAAGCTGGCACGTCTGCGTGACCGTTCGAAGAGTGACCACTTTAATAGCATTCTCTATCACACCTTGATGAGATATGTGGGTGCACATCAGAATAATGAGGTGATGCAGCAGGTGGCAGAGAGTCTGCCCTATACCTACCTCAAGAAGCACGCCTCCGACCTAGTGGCACTCGAAGCGATGCTCATCGGGCAGGCTGGTCTGCTGAGTGAGACCCCTCGTGATGAGTATGAAGCAAAGCTACTAGAGGAGTATCGCTTTTATCAGCAGAAGTTTGGACTCACCTCTTTACCTGCCGGTAGCTTTCGGTATCTCCGCTTGCGTCCACCCTCCTTCCCCGCACGTATGCTGGGCATAGTGGCAATGATCCTCCACCATGAGGAGCTGTTGCTCTCTGCCCTCTCTCGGTTGGATAAACCGATAATCGAGCAGACGCTCCGCTTGGCACCTAGCCCCTATTGGCAGGAGCACTTCGACTTTGGACGACGGTTGGACGGGCGTCGTGCTGGCGTTGGTCGGCAAACCCTTACGTCATTGATCATCAATGCCATCGTCCCCTCTGCCTACTACTATGCCCAAAAGGTGGGTGACGCCCACCTAGAGCAACGGGCACTCGACTGGCTCTACCTACTCCAGCCAGAGCAGAATCAGTATGTGAAGCTCTTTGAGCAAAATGGGCTACACCCCCGCCATGCTGCCGACACCCAAGCCCTCCTCCAGCTCTACCACCACTACTGCCAACCACTCCACTGCCTCCGTTGCCCCCTTGCCATCGCCTACTTCCACCACTGCCACCATCGGTAAAAGGAGGGGTGGCGGGTCAGAGGTTACGCATTAGAAAAGACTATTGTGCGAAT